>JAQSYE010000169.1 GCA_029256305.1 Lacrimispora sp.
GAATAGATCATAAGCGCGAGTGGCTCAGTTGGTGGAGTACGACCTTGCCAAGGTCGGGGTCGCGGGTTCGAGTCCCGTCTCGCGCTTTTTTTATTTGCCGGAAGTCTTTAGTTTTATAAAGACTCTGGTCTTTTTTTATTTGATTTATATTATATGGACTAAATAAGGAAATAAGGTGTACATAGATTTCAGAATGTGATAAAATGCGGATGGATGTATGAAATAAGACGACAAAATATGCTATAGCAATAGTGGAAGTCTACCGAGGAGCTAAGAGGATTGTCTGACGGAAGATAAGGAGGGTATATGTTGAAGCGAGTGATTACCATAAGCAGAGAGTTTGGAAGCGGCGGAAGGGAACTGGGGATGAGGCTGTCAGAGAAACTTGAGATTCCCTTTTACGACAAAGAATTAATTACTTTAACTGCACAGGAGACAGATTTATCTGAAACGGAGTTTCTTAGTTATTATGAAAGTATTCCCGTGACAGACCAATCATTGGAACCAACCCTTTATACTTCATTTTCTCCCCTGTATGAAGTTCCTATATCTGATCAGGTATTTTTGGCTCAGTCCAGAGTGATTAAAGGTCTGGCTGAACAGGGACCATGTATTATTGTTGGAAGATGTGCCGACCGCGTTCTCGAAGACAGCATTAATCTGTTTGTATACGCAGGGATTGAGCATCGGATAGAACGAATTACTTCTTTAAATAAAGATCTGGATCCGGAGTTAATAGAGACTAAGATCCGGGAGACGGATCGGAAGCGAAAAGATTATTACCAGTATTACACAGGATGTGAATGGGGAAAGGCTCAGAATTATCACCTTTGCCTGGACAGCGGGCTCGCAGGTGTAGATGCCTGTTATCAGTCTGTTTTGAGCTATTTAGCGCATTGTGTCTGATTATAGTATTAAAGGAGCAGAATTGTGAGTATAAGGAATGGGAATAAAAAAGGATGTTTTTTTGCGGTATTGATGACAATTATGTTTGTATCATTGGCAGGGACAACCTGTTATGCCAATGAGGTGACTGGACCGGGAACGGATCTTAAGACAGGTAATGCTGCTTCTGCAAACGGTGTTTCCATATACGTCAGTAAACGGGCGAAAACCCTGTCTCTTAAGCAGAATGGAGTTTTAATTGGGGAATATCCGGCCTCCATAGGTGCATCATCATCAGATGGAAACAAAAAGGTTGAAGGTGATATGAGGACTCCAAGCGGACAGTTTTACGTCTGTACAAGAAATGATAAAAGTGTGGCTTATCTGGCTCTGGGACTTTCTTATCCCGGTATAGAAGATGCTAAAAGGGGATATGAAGAAGGAATCATTACACAGGAACAAAGAGACCAGATTATCAATGCTAATTTAGGTGGACAGCAGCCGCCATGGGAAACTGCCTTGGGCGGAGCCATTGAGATCCATGGATGCAGAGTTCCGGATGGAACGACTCACGGATGTGTAGCGGTTGACAATGCGGTGATGGACGTGCTGTGGAGCTACTGCAATGTGGGAGTTTCGGTCACAATAGGTCCATAAATAGAGTCCTCAAACTCGGTATATGCCGTTTTTGGGGACTTTTTTAATGCCTGTCCTTGTAATATAAGAACCTTTGTACTATAATAACTAGGATTATACTTCAATAGAAAATACAGAGGTGGGAATGTCCATGCAGTTTGCTAGAAGAATGAACCATTTTGGAGAGGGAATCTTTTCTAAACTTCTGGAAATGAAGCGCCAGAAAGAGGAGAAGGGAGAACCAGTAATTGATTTAAGCGTGGGAGCACCAAACATTCCGCCTGCAAAACATATTACAGATGCTCTCTGTGAAGCAGCGGCTGATCCGAATAATTATATTTATGCCATCAATGATCAGAAAGAGTTAACAGAGGCAGTTGCTACATGGTATCAAAGACGATATGGGGTGGAGTTGGATCCGTCATCGGAAATCTGTTCACTTCTTGGTTCGCAGGAAGGACTGGCACATATAGCGTTATCCATTGTTGACGAAGGAGACGTTGTCCTTGTTCCGGATCCCTGTTATCCAGTGTTTGCAGATGGTCCTTTACTGGCTGGAGCCAGCCTTTTTTACATGCCTCAGAGAAAAGAAAAGGATTATCTCATTGATTTTTCGGAGATACCGGAGGATATTGCAATAAAAGCAAAGTTTATGATAGTTTCTTATCCCAATAATCCTACCACGGTTATGGCCCCTGACAGTTTCTATGAAAAATTAATTGCATTTGCAGAGAAGTATAATATAGTAGTTTTACATGATAATGCTTATAGTGAACTGGTTTTTGACCACCGTCAGTGCGGAAGCTTTTTAGCCTTCCCCGGATCGAAAGAGGTTGGTGTGGAATTTAATTCTCTTTCTAAGACTTATGGATTAGCAGGCGCAAGAATTGGCTTCTGCCTGGGAAACCATGAAGTGGTGGAAAAGGTAAAAACCTTGAAATCCAATATGGATTATGGTATGTTCCTCCCAGTTCAGAAAGCAGCGGTGGCCGCAATTACAGGAGATCAGACCTGTGTTTCGGCAACCAGAGAGGCTTATGAGAAACGAAGAGATGCTTTGTGCGATCATATGACCCGGATCGGCTGGAGGATGGAAAAACCCCAGGCAACCATGTTCGTATGGGCAGAGATTCCGGAAAAATTTCGGAATTCAGAGACATTTTCCAGGGAACTTCTTGAAAAGTCAGGAGTACTGGTAACGCCGGGCAGTGCGTTTGGTCCCTCTGGAGAGGGATACGTAAGGCTGGCGCTGGTTCAGGATGAGGAAGTCCTGATTCAGGCGGCTGACCTGGTGGATAAGAGCGGAATTCTGAGGTTTGATTTATGAAAAAAAGAATGATCTGGACAATGGCAGCAGTCTTATATATTTTATTTATTTACTCTAATTCACTAAAACCGGCTGATTTATCATCGGCTGACAGCGGACATGTATTGGAGTCTTTAAAAAATCTATTTCTTTCTGCAGGAATTGAGAGCCGTTGGCTGACAGAACATATAATCCGGAAGACGGGGCATTTCGCGGAATATACCCTGTTGGGAATTATTTTGTATCAATGTGTGAAATTATATGAATTTGGAATGGAGAGGCGCCTGTTTATTCATGGTATGGCAGGTTTTTTAATTCCTTTCATTGATGAAACGATTCAGCTGTTTGTGACAGGAAGATCAGGACAGATCTCTGATGTGTGGCTGGATTGTTCAGGAGTGGCGACCGGAACTGTGATTGCAGCACTCCTGTTTTTTATATACGAAAAAGAATGGAGAAAATATGAAAAATTATAAAATTGTAGTTGAATATGACGGAAGCCGTTATGATGGATGGCAGAAGCAGGGAAATACTGATCAGACGATACAGGGAAAAATAGAACTTGTTTTAGAACGAATGACAGAGAAAAAAATTGAAGTGCATGGATCTGGAAGAACGGATGCAGGGGTTCATGCCCTTAATCAGGTAGCGAATTTTCACATTGATTCAGATAAGAAGGATCGGGAGATAAAAGAATATTTAAATCACTATCTTCCTGAGGATATTAGAGTAAAGACACTGGAAACAGTGCCGGAACGATTCCACAGCCGCCTGAATGCGGAGGAAAAGACATATCTTTACCGCATTGAGATGGGGGAGAAGAGTCAGGTATTTGATCGAAAATATTTCTATGGGCTTCATAAAAGTCTGGATGTGAAGGCAATGGAACGGGCTGCTGTCGCTTTTTGCGGGGAACATGATTTTAAGAGTTTTTGCTCCAACCGGAAGATGAAAAAGGCAACAGTAAGGAATTTAAAAAAGATAGAGTTTGAGAGAGAGGACAGCAGGCTTTTCGTTCGTTTTACCGGTGATGGATTTCTTTATAATATGGTAAGAATTCTTATGGGCACATTAATTGAAGTGGGATTAAAGGAACGCAACCCGGAGGAAATGATTGGCATACTGAACGCGCTGGATCGGAAAACAGCGGGTTATACTGTGCCGCCGGAAGGTCTTTTTCTGGAAAATGTCAGGTATAAACTATAAGATCAATGAAATCAGGAAAGGAGAATTATGACTGATTTTTTGGTTCGTTTATTCGTAAAAGATTATAATAATACGGCTGATACACGTGTTCGGACCAGCTATGGGCTTATGGCAAGTGTTGTTGGAATCTGTTGTAATGTACTTTTGTTTACCGCAAAGCTTTTAATGGGTCTTCTGATTAACAGTATTTCTGTTATGGCAGACGCCTTCAATAATCTGTCTGATGCGGCGTCTTCCATTATAGGATTTATTGGTGTGAAAATGGCTGGCAAGCCGGCAGATGAGGAGCACCCGTTCGGCCATGGAAGAGTGGAATACATTGCGGCGTTTATTGTTGCGTTTATCGTTATCCAGGTAGGATTTTCTCTGTTTCAAACGTCTGTGGATAAAATTCTACACCCGGAGGAGATGACCTTTCATGCCATATCTGTTTTCATCCTTTTTTTATCAGTATTGGTGAAATTGTGGATGGCAGTTTTTAACTGGACGCTTGGAAAACGCATACATTCAGCAGTTATGAAGGCGACCGCAGCGGATTCAATGGGAGATGTAATTACAACCTCATCTACAATCGTATCTGTTGTCATTTATGGCGTATGGGGCCTGAATATCGATGGGATTGTGGGTGTTGTAGTTTCTGTGATCGTCATGTGGGCTGGTATCAGAATTGCCAAGGATACTCTTGCGCCACTAATTGGGGAACCCATCGATCCAAAGCTCTATCATGAAATAACTGATTTTGTGGAGGCTTATGATGGGATTGTGGGCAGTCATGATCTGATTGTTCATAATTACGGACCGACCAGAAGTATGGCATCCATTCATGCTGAGGTTCCCAATGACGTGAATGTGGAGGATTCCCATGAGGTCATTGACCGGATTGAACGGGAGGCATTAAAAAAATTCGGGATATTCCTTGTTATTCATATGGATCCAGTGGAGACCAGAGATTCTAAAGTAATGGAATTTGGAAGTATGGTGGAAAATGTGATTCGAAAGACAGATGAAAGGGTCACCTTTCATGATTTTAGAATGATAGAAGGAAAGGATCAGATCAATCTGATTTTTGATCTGGTGGTTCCCAGGGAATACGACCGTAAAAAAAGGGAATGGCTAAAGGAAGAGATTACAAAAAAGGTAACTGAGATAGATAAACGCTGCTGTTTGGTCATGACTGCGGAAAGCGGTTACGGTGTGGAAAAATAAGGTAATAAAATATTTCCATTTTATGCAATAAGATGACAGAAATCAGCATTAACCTAGTAGAAAGGAAATCGGATCCATGCTGTTTATGGGATTGATGAGCTTTGGCGGAGTTGACGATTATAGCCGGTTAAGCGACGAAGCACTTTTGAAAAAAGTGGCAGAGGGCGACCAGGAGGCTTTTCAACAATTATATCAGAATACAGACCGCACGATGTACAGTTTTATTCTGTCCATTATAAAGCACCCCCAGGATGCGGAGGAGATCTTGCAGGAAGTTTATTTGAAAATCTGGACTTCTGCAAAGAGCTACAAATCCCAGGGGAAACCTTTGGCGTGGATGTTTACCATAGCGCGGAATTTGTGTTATATGAAATTTCGGGAACAGAAACATGACTCGGACATTACGTTAGAAGACTTGTCTGGAACGGAAACCGGTGAGGTTTGTTCAGAAATAGAGATGGCAGCAGATAAGATGGTTTTGCTCGCTGCCTTGTCAATATTAAAGGAAGATGAGAGAGAGGTGGTTCTCCTTCATACCTCAGCAGGAATGAAACACAGAGAAATTGCGGCCAGCTTAAAGATACCTTTGGCAACAGCTCTGTCAAGATATAACCGGGCTATGAAAAAACTGGAAAATTATTTAAGAGAGGAGTAGGCTTTGATATGGCTTTAGACAAACACAAACAACTAAATAGACAACAGATCGAAGCCTGCTTAAAATCTGCTACTGATGATTTAATCCCCAATGTACTGGACCGGATTGATTTGAATACTCCCCAGATTATGGAGAAGAAAGATTCAAGACCATCATTCTTTAAAAGGCAGCGGGTGATAGCGGGGCTGATAGCAGCCTGTTTTTGCATGATTATGCTTGCAGGAGGAAATTACAGCTTTCAGAACAGCAGAGTGGATTCCGTCATAGGAATCGATGTAAATCCCAGTGTTGAGCTCTCTGTAAATAAGAAAAACCGGGTATTGAAAGCGGAAGCGGTCAATCAGGACGGAAAGACGATACTGCAGGATATGGATTTGGAAGGCGTGGATCTAAATGTGGCGGTCAACGCATTGATCGGATCGCTGGTGACCCATGGCTTTCTTGATGACCTGGATAATGCAATTTTGGTTACCGTTTCTAATGACAGTATAAAAAAAGCTTCCAGTTTAAGATCCGCAGTGGTCAGTGATATCAGGACGACTCTGGGGGAAAAACGATTAAAAGCGGTGGTGTATGATCAGCAGGTCATAGAGGAAGACGATGTAAAGCAACTTGCCGATCAGTATGATATATCTTATGGAAAAGCTTACTTCTTAAAGGAACTGATTACTCAGAATTCTTCACTTTCTATGGAAGATATGGAAGAACTGGCGCCTCTAACCATGGAAGAGATTGCAAAGGTTATTACAGAAAGAGCCTATGCAGTAGGAGCGAAAACAAAGGTTTCGGAAGAAACAGCGGAGGAAACCAAGACCAGCATTCAGACCACTGAGGAGACTACGACAAAGAAAGAGACAGAATCTGTCACAGAAACCATTCCGGAATCAACAACGGCTGAAACTCAGAGTCAGGTTCATACGGATGCATCGGGTACGCAACCTCCAGCTTCAAGCGCTGAAACAACTACAGCAGTAACATCTTCTGAGGATGTGGTTTCTACAGAAAAAATAAAGATCGATTACGTGGACTATGAGAGCGGCCTTGTCATGGTTCACTTTAAAACAAAGGTCAAATGGAAAAATCCTACAGTTTCGGTAAAAGATGGAGATGGAAACACATTTTCCTCAAAGATCGGAGATACGGATTCTGATTATTGTGAGATCAATGTAACCGGATTGGAGGGAGGGGTAGAATATACCTTCGTGCTTGGAGGAATATCACCTAAATCTGGGAAACAGACCACAGTAAAGGGAGTTTTTGAAACCCCTGTTATCGGAGATGGTGTAGCTGACGATACAGAGTCAGAGGAGACGGAAGAGACGGAACAAACGGAGACGACAAGCAACAAAGCACCGGAAACAGAGGCAACTACAGCAGAGCAAAAGCCTGTGGAATCGGTAATTCAGGAAGGGCATACGGTAAAATGAGGCTCTTCCTGAGTCTTAAGAATATTTGGAAATAAAATGTAAAATAATGCTTGACCAGAGCAGAAAGCTATAGTATAATACACTCGTTGCACTGATGGGCTATCGCCAAACGGTAAGGCAACGGACTCTGACTCCGTCATCTCAAGGTTCGAATCCTTGTAGCCCAGTGATAGAAAAAGAAAGAAGAGATACTCTGAACCGTGGACATTTTTGAAATTTTGTTCGCAGATCAGAGTATTTTTTAATTATTTTATGTCAACTGGTTTTGCCTAAGAAGGGCGTTGGTCTGCGAGAGCAAACCAACGCCTTTTTTAGATGAAACCATTAGCGGAACTACCAGTTAATTTAATGCTTCAATCAGTGAAATCAGGGTCAGTGACTGCCCATATGCCATGGGACGAATTGTTATATTTTTATAGTGCTCTGCATTGTAACCCATACCAGTTCCTGCGGAAACATTTAAGACGGTCCCGTCTTCGGCTATATTGTTGCAGATTCCTTCAACAGCTTTGGCTGCACAGTCATGATATGTTTCATTCAGAATTCCCATTTTAATTCCTTTTAAAACACCTCCTGCAATAGCCGCGGATCCCGATACTTCCTCATAGCTTTCCGGATCAGTAAGAACGGTATGCCACAGACCGGAAGGAGCCTGTAAGTCTTTTAGGGCATTCACCTGGGCTTTGTAGGTATCTGTCAGATATGTGAGAAGTCCTGGATCCAGAGTTTTATCAAATGACTCAATCAATTCCAGAATTCCATAGGTAAACCAGGAATTGCCTCTGCACCAGAAAATTCCCCCGAAATTACTGTTTAGCGGAAAACTCCAGCCATGATAAAACAATCCGGTATGTTTGTCATATAAATATTTAATATGAAGTAATACCTGATGGAGAGTTTCGCCTATCCAGTCCTCATTTTTGAAACGATGTCCCATTTTATTTAAAAACAGAACTGCCATGAATAATGTATCAATCCACATTTCTCCGTCATTTAACAAGACACCATCACGGTTTCCTATTGCAGTTACCACATGCTGGAAACCGCCTTCTTTTGTTTTCGGCAGTTCATTCATTAGCCAGTGCGCATGATCCAGACAGAGTTTTTCGTAATCCGGGTTTTGAAACGCATCCAGCAGTTCAGCTAAAACAAGATAGGGCGCAGTGGTATTTATATTTTTGCTGGGAAGTCCTTTCTGCAAATTATTTTGAAACCAGCCGTCAAAAAATTCTAAATAACGGTCATCTCCATAAAAACCCTGAAGTTTTAACAGTCCATAGAGACCCACGCCCTGAGGCCAGTCCCATTCTTCAATGCCAAAATCTCTGGCAATTATTCCGCGGCTTGCATCTTCCTTTCCGACTAAGCGGTCGTTTTCATAATTACCGCCTCCCAGATTCATCAGTTTGTCCATCACAAGATGGATTTTCGGAAGTAATTCCTTGTTTGTCATTTCATTCTCCTCCATTTAATTTTTTAGCGTATGC
>JAQSYE010000170.1 GCA_029256305.1 Lacrimispora sp.
AACCTTGTCAAGAAGGTTGTTGATTACGTTGATCTTATCGGAAACCTTTGCGCCACCCAGGATAGCCACAAAAGGACGTACCGGGTTCTCAACTGCCTGTCCCAGGAACTTAATCTCTTTTTCCATTAAGTATCCAACAACATTCTCAGATGTGTATTTTGTAACACCTACATTCGAGCAATGAGCTCTGTGAGCAGTACCGAATGCATCGTTTACAAAGATTCCATCACAAAGAGAAGCAAGCTCTTTTGCATATTCTTCTGCAGATTCATCTTTGCCATATTTGGTCTCTTCCACTCTGTAACGGGTATTCTCAAGAAGCAGAACTTCTCCATCCTTTAACTCCTCAGCCACTTTCAGTGTCTCAGGACCAGTTACTTTAGGATCGTTTACGAATTTTACCTCTACTCCAAGACGCTCGCTTAAAGCAGGAGCAACTGGTGCTAAAGATAACTCAGGAAGAGGCTCGCCCTTTGGTTTTCCCAGATGGGAGCATAAAATAACTTTGGCGCCCTGATCAAGCAGTCTCTTTATAGTAGGAATCGCTCCGTCAATACGGTTAAAGTTCTGAATAACACCTTCCTTTAACGGTACATTAAAATCACATCTTACAAGTACTTTCTTACCCTTTAATCCGGTTAAATCATCAACTGTTTTTTTATTAAGCATCTTTTTATGCTCCTTTCAGAATATGTTATTACAACATCATAAAAAAACAAAAGGCCCGGTCCTTTACGACCGGACCCTTCGTGGATCTTTAGCCTAATTCAGCAAAGTACTTAATAGTACGAACCATCTGGCTTGTATAAGAATTTTCATTGTCATACCAGGAAACAACCTGTACCTGATATAAATCATCACCGATCTTGGAAACCATAGTCTGAGTTGCATCGAATAAAGAACCAAATCTCATACCGATTACGTCAGAAGATACGATCTCATCTGTGTTGTATCCGAAAGACTCGCTTGCTGCTGCCTTCATAACTGCATTAATTCCGTCTTTGGTTACATCTGCACCCTTAACGACTGCTACTAAGATAGTGGTTGAACCTGTAGGAACCGGAACACGCTGAGCGGAACCGATTAACTTACCGTTTAATTCAGGAATAACAAGACCGATTGCTTTAGCAGCACCGGTAGAGTTTGGCACGATGTTTGCTGCGCCAGCTCTTGCTCTTCTTAAATCACCTTTTCTGTGAGGTCCGTCAAGAATCATCTGATCACCTGTGTAAGCATGAATGGTGCTCATGATACCAGACTGAATGGGAGCATAATCATTTAATGCCTTTGCCATAGGAGCAAGGCAGTTTGTTGTACAAGAAGCAGCGGAGATGATTGTGTCATCTGCTGTTAATACATTCTCGTTTACGCTGAAAACAACAGTTGGCAGATCGTTGCCGGCTGGAGCAGAGATAACTACTTTCTTAGCGCCTGCATCGATATGAGCCTGGGACTGAGCTTTGGAGCAGTAGAAACCGGTACACTCAAGTACTACATCTACGCCAACCGTTCCCCAAGGAAGATTCTTTGCATCTTTTTCTGCATAAATTTTGATGGTCTTTCCATCAACTGTAATAGAATCCTCAGAAGCTTCTACTGTGTGAACTTTCTCACCATAGTATCCTGCATATCCGCCCTGAGCTGTATCATATTTTAATAAATGTGCTAACATCTTTGGATCTGTTAAATCGTTAATTGCTACTACTTCATAGCCTTCTGCGCCAAACATCTGTCTGAAAGCAAGACGGCCGATACGTCCGAAACCGTTAATCGCTACCTTTACTGCCATAATTCAATTCCTCCTAAGAATAAAATTAAAAGTGATCGTTAAATATTAATCAACTACCGTTTATTCTACCTAATATTCCAGTAAATAGCAAGTCCTTTTTTTATTTTTATCAATTCCTCACATTAATTTTACATTTCATTCTTGACGTATCCGGCAAGATTATAAGCATGGTCGGAAATGCGTTCCAGGTTGCTGATCAAGTCTAAAAATACAACACCTGCGGCAGTGCTGCACTCTCCTCTGGAGAGACGTTCGATGTGCTTTTCCCTTAATTCTTCCTCCAGTATATCTACCTCATCTTCATACTTGATCACCTTACGGACTTCATCCATATCGCCTCTTCTCCTTGCATCAATGGAATGGGAGAACGACTGGTAAGCCGTCTGACAGATAACCTTAAGGTCAGATATACCGGTTTCAGAAAATGTCACTTCATGCTCCGCCATATATTCTGCCTGCTCCGCCAGATTTTCTGCATGGTCACCGACACGTTCAATATCGTTGATACTGTAAAATAGGTTGTTGACTATTATTTTCTGCTCTTCTGTCAAAGACAGATTGTTGATTTTGACCAGATATTCCGTCAGCATCTTCTCCATATTATTAATCGTCTTTTCCATTTTATACACATCTTTTGCTTTATTAACATTTTTAGAAATTACCGCATCAATGGCAAGCTGCACATTCTCCATGGCAATCTGTCCCATATGTACCACTTCCATGGCAGCCGTATCCACTGCAAATGCAGGTGATTCAAAAATTCTCTCATCCAGATGCTTTAAAGTTTCACTTTCCTGATCACCAGGTTCCTCTGGCTCCTTTTTCTCCTCCGGTACCAGAATACCAGATAACTTCACCAGCTGATTTGCAAATGGAAACAAAATACAGGTATTGGTTAGATTAAATATGGTATGAAAAATGGAAATCTGCACTGCAGTTATGTTATGTGCTGCGAAATTCGGCAGTGCTATAAAAATGAAAAAGGAGGCAATTCCAAATATTAAAGAACCGATGACATTAAAGGAAAGATGAATCGCAGCGGCTCTCTTTGCAGTCCTGGAACTGCCGACGCTTGAAATCAGGGCTGTTACACAGGAACCAATGTTTTGGCCAAGTGTAATAAAAATAGCCGCATTGGTAGTAACCACTCCGTTCATGGCCAGCGTCTGTAAGATACCTACAGACGCAGAAGAACTCTGTAAAAGGGCTGTCACCAGTGCTCCAATTATCATCCCAAGAAAAGGATTATTCCCCAGGACGCGGAAGGCTTCCGAAAATATAGGTGCATCCGTGTAAGGAGAAATCGCACTTGACATAAAATCAAGTCCTATAAACAGCATGCCAAGCCCCACCAGTATTTCACCGATGGTTCTAGTCTTCTGTTTTTTCACGAATAAAAGAAGAACTGCTCCGATTCCCACCAGAAGTGGAGCACAAAAAGAAGGCTGAAATATAGAAAATGCATCTCCCAGCTGATTCATGGAAACAATCCATGCCGTGATGGTTGTTCCGATGTTCGCACCCATGATAACGCCCACAGCCTGAGACAGATTTAAAACCCCTGCACTGACGAAACCTACCACCATAACCGTAGTAGCTCCGCTGCTTTGTATAATCGCTGTAATCAGCGCACCCAGAATTACTGCCATAAAACGGTTGTTTGTGAGCATTCCCAGAAACTGGCTCATGCGGCTTCCTGCGCTTTTTTGCATGCCGTCTGCCATGGTATTCATGCCATACAGGAACAGTCCCAGCCCTCCGATGAATCCAAACAGACTCGATATGTCATTGACCGACATTTGTTACCTCCTTGTAACCGCTATGTATTTTTATACGGCGCGTTTTTTGCCCAGCATAATTTGCACCGTATAAAATAATAACATAGAAGGATTTCATTTTTCAACGCTTTTTATAATTTATGTAAAGTTTTGGTGAAAATTAGGTAAAACCGTCGTTTGAGCAGATTGCATTTCTACCGATGATTGTTTATAATGAACTTAATTTTTGGAAAGGAGTTCACAATGCTGCCAGATTATCATTTTCACTCAGATTTTTCAGGTGACTCCAACACCCCCATGAGGAGCCAGATTGAGCAGGCTATTCTGCTTGGAATGGATTCCTTATGTGTGACGGATCACCATGACTATGACGTAGATTCCCCCATTGACTTTACCCTGAATCCAGACTTGTATTATCACACCATGTCTGGGCTGCGGGAAGAATACAAAAAACGCATTGACTTACGCATCGGAATTGAACTGGGGCTGCAGCCTCATTTAACCCAGTATTATAGCGAGCTGCTGAAATGCTATGATTTTGACTATGTGATCGGATCCACCCACTTCATCAATAGAAAAGATGCTGCCTACCCGGAGTTTTTTGAGGGAAGGCCGGAAAAAGAGGCATATCTTCAGTATTTTGAGACAACACTGGAGAATGTAAAAATGAAAGATGCTTATGACGCTGCAGGACACCTGGATTATATTGTCCGGTACGGTCCAAATAAAGCTGCGTTTTACAGTTATGATGTATACCAGGATATCATTGATGAGATATTAAAGACTGTAATAGAAAACGGGAATGGTATTGAGTTAAACACCGCAGGCTACAGAAAAGGAATCGGACAGCCAAATCCATCGGAAGCTATTATAAAACGTTACCGGCAGCTGAGCGGTGAGATTATCACAGTCGGATCAGATGCACACATACCGGAGGATTTAGGTGCGGATTTTAAAACTGCTAAAGAGTTGCTGAAGCATTGCGGATTTTCCTATTATACAGAATTCAGAAAAAGAAAGCCGGAATTTAAACCACTTTGATTTGGATAAGACAAAACAGATTGGAGAATTATCATGAATGTATTTGACATCATCGGGCCTGTAATGATCGGACCCTCCAGCTCTCATACAGCCGGAGCCGCCCGCATCGGAAAAACTGCCGCTCTCCTCCTTGGAGAGCCTGTGGCTAAAGCGGATATTATGTTTCATGGTTCCTTTGCCAAAACTTACAAAGGCCATGGAACCGATAAGGCCATTTTGGGTGGAATCTTAAAGTATGATCCCTGGGACCCCGGGATCCGGACCAGTCTTGAAACCGCTGTCAGTCAGGGTATCGCCATCACCATTCACACTGGAACCATTGAAAATGCCCATCCGAATACAGCCCTGGTGACACTTACCGGAACAGGCGGCAATACGCTTTCTGTTCAGGGTGCTTCTATTGGCGGGGGAAACATTGTAATTACCAAAATTAATGACATGGAAGTATATTTTACCGGTCAGAACACCACATTAATCGTAATGCACCAGGATGTCCCCGGCATCATCGCCCACGTCACAAATCTGGTTGCCGCTGGCAATGCCAATATCTGCAATTTCCGGCTGAACAGGCAGGAAAAAGGCGGACTGGCAATTATGACGATTGAAATGGATTCCGATTTTGACCCTTCTTTAGTGGATCAAATCCGGCTTCTACCTCGTGTCTGTAACACTATTCTATTGAAACTGGGTTAAAAGAATCAACCACTGGAGAAAAACAATGAAACTAAAATATAATACCGTGGAAGAACTGGTTGATGCCGCTTCTTCCAGTCATAAAAAAATTTCTGAAATCGTTTTGGAGCAGCAGGCAGAGGACATGGAATCAACCGCAGAACTGGTTTATGCAACCATGGAAAACAGCTTTGATGTCATGTGTCAGTCTGTAATTAGCGGGCTGGATGAAACACTTCGCTCTCCCAGCGGGCTTTCCGGCGGTGCTGCTGCGAAGGTAAAAAAAGCCGTAGATGAAGGAAAAAATCATTACGGCCATCTTCTTGGCAATGCCATCAGCATGGCACTGGCTGTCACAGAATTCAATTCCTGCATGGGTAAAATCGTCGCAGCCCCCACTGCCGGATCCTGCGGAGTTATTCCTGCGGCACTAATCTCCGTTATGGATGAATACAATATCCCCAAACACGACATCGTTATGTCCCTGTTTACCTCCTCTGCCATTGGCATGGTCATCGCTAAATGTGCCAGCATTGCAGGAGCTGAGGGCGGCTGTCAGGCAGAAGTGGGGTCGGCTTCCGCAATGGCCGCTGCTGCACTCACAGAACTTTTTGACGGCACGCCCCAGATGGTATCAGACAGCTGTGCCATTGCTTTAAAAAATACCATGGGTCTTGTCTGTGATCCAGTAGCCGGACTGGTGGAAGTTCCCTGCATCAAACGGAATGCCATGGGTGTGGCCAACGCGTTTACCGCATCAGAGCTTGCCTGCGCAGGAATTAAAAGTGTGATTCCCGCTGACGAAGTAATCCTCGCCATGAGACAGGTCGGACAGCTCATGTCTTCTTCTTTAAAAGAAACAGCAGAGGGAGGGTTGGCTGCCACTCCTACCGGCTGCCGCCTGTGCAAACAGATTTTCGGTCCTGATGGCCGCGGCGAAGAATGATTTTACATTTCACATCTATGCTCTCATCTCTTCATTCTGGAAGAAAGAAATGCGTAAAGTTCATTTTTTTCTTCCTTTAAAATGCGGTTGGGCAGAACGAATCCATGAGTGGAATTTAAAAATACCAGTATCATGGAAGGCTTTCTGGCTATTCGCCTGATTTTATTCCAGCTAATTTCCTGTTTTCCCTCACCCTGCCCCACATGAATCCCCTTATCATCAAACCGGATTAATGTATCCTGACTGGCCGATGCCTGCTTTTTGGCCTTGCCATAAACTGCAAGGGGCTGAATAACCGGAAAGAGAAAGCAGCCTAATACTGCGCAGACTCTGAATAAATTGCCGGAAGTTTCCCATCTGACAATGGTAAGTGTCAGAACAGCCGCCGTAAAGATTACGTTGCATACGCCCACCATTGATCCGTAAATATAGTACATGGACAGCTGCCAGATATCCATTCCTGTATTCCGGTAAGTATACTCAAATTTCATAATTCTTTTCCTCTCATAACAGAAATCAGGCATTGAATATTACAATGCCTGATTTCAAAAGTGCTTATCATCTTGCAAATAAGGACGGTAACCAGAGACTGGCGGCCGGTACAAACGTGATCACTAAAAGAGTGACAATCATGCAAAGATAAAATGGAAGGGTTGCTTTTACTACCTTTTCCATTGGAATCTTTGCTACCGCTGAGCCGATAAAGAGCACCGCACCAACCGGTGGTGTTAAAAGTCCGATACCGCAGTTAAGTACCATAATAATACCGAACTGAACCGGGTCAATTCCAATTGAGGTTGCAATAGGAAGTAAAATTGGTGTTGCAATCAAAATAATCGGTGACATATCCATGATACAGCCAAGTATCAGAAGAATCAGGTTCAAAAGCAGAGCAAGAATAATCGGATTAGAGGAAACTCCCGTAATCGCATGTGCTGCCATATCCGGAACATGAAGTGATGTCAGACAATAGCCGAACACGTTGGAGGTTGAAATAAGGATAAGAACAATAGCAAGTGTATTGACACAGTCTCCCATTACATTCCAGACGCCCTTCCAGTCCAGACCTTTATAAATAAAGACGCTGACGATCAGGCTGTAAATAACCGCGATAGCTGCTGATTCTGTAGCTGTAAATACACCGCCAACTACACCGAATACAACAATCAGTACGGCTGCCAGAGCCCAGAAAGAAATTCCAAGCTGCTTTACAAGGTTTTTGATACTGAATTTATCTCCCTTTGGATAATTTCTTTTTACAGAAATAATGTAGGAACCAACCATAAGGGAAATAGCCAGAATCGCACCTGGAACGTATCCAGCAAGGAAGAGACTTCCAACGGATATACCGCCTGCAGTAGTCGCATAAATAACCATATTATGGCTTGGAGGTACCAGAAGTCCCTCACAGGAAGAGGTAATGGTAACGGCTGTTGAAAAATCGTCATCATAGCCCTGGTCCACCATCATTGGGATAAGGATAGATCCAAGAGAAGCTGTATCTGCTGCAGCAGAACCGGAGATTCCACCGAAGAAATAGGAAGCAACGATATTTACCATTGCCATACCGCCGCGCATCCAGCCTACACAGGCATTAGCCAGCGCGATCAGTTTTTCAGAAATACCGCCGGATCCCATGAGAACGCCCATAGTAATAAAGAACGGCACCGCCATCAAGCTGAATGAACTGATTCCTTTTACCATCTGCTGACAGATTACTGCCAGACTGTTTCCCTGGGAAAGCAGACACAATACAGCTGATAAAGCCACTGCATAGGCAATCGGAAAACGTAGGAAAACCATAAGAAAGAAACTTCCCAGTAAGACCAGGATTGCAATATTACCGCCCATTACAGTATTTCCTCCTTTACAAAAAGACGTTTAATATCATTGTATAAAGCTTCTAGTTCAAAAACAATCATTGCACCGCCTGCTAAAGGCACTGGAAAATACATCCAGAATCTGGAAAGCCATGGCATGCTGGTATAAAAACCTTTAGATCCAATACCATGTGCATATTTCCAGCCTACAATCAGCATAATAAATGCAAGTGCGAGAATGGATACATCTGCCAGAATATCAAGAGCCTTGATCACCTTTTTGGGCAGATAGGAATCCAATGCTGTCATGCGGATATGAGATCCTTTCCGGATTGCAAGCGCTGCGGATAGTACCGCCATGTAGCACATAAAAGTTAAGACTACTTCTTCACTCCACGCTGGATCAGGGATAAAGGAAACATATCTTCCGACCACTGACATTGTGGTGATCAGAATATCTCCGATCAAAAGTATCTTACATATAAACAAAACAATCTTATAAACGATATCATAAGCCGGTTTTATTTTGTCAATTGTTTTGAAAATTTCTGGCATAAAGAACCCCTTTCTAATAGTGAGGGCACAGAAAGCAAAATTTTCTGTGCCCCACTTGTCAACACTGATTATTTCATATCAAGAATCTTCTGATATAATTCTGCATTATCCTTTGTGTTCTCAGCAATAACGTCCTT
>JAQSYE010000171.1 GCA_029256305.1 Lacrimispora sp.
GCGATAATTCCAACTGACCTGCCTTAAACTGCTTTAATACTGGAAAAAGGGCTTTTAACGCTTCTTCCTTTCTCCCATACTCAGCTATAAGCTGCTTGAAGTCTGAAAGCTTTGCGGCGGCAGCGGTTAAAATTTCCTGCTGTTTTTCATATTCCTTTAAGCGCAGCACCACCCTTTCCAGATCTTTCTCTGCTTCCTCAAACCGCTTTTGAGACTCCTCCTCTTCTCCTTTTTTGTGCCGGCACTCTTCTTCCATCTTCCTCCAGTCTTCGTATAGAGGCATGGAAGAATTAAGCCTGTCTAAGAAAATTGTAAGCTCCGGAACTTCTTTTTCTGATGCCTCCCGGCTTTCCATCGCAGCTTTTTTTACTCCAACCAGTATTTCCCCGACTTTTTTAAGTTCTTCCGTTAGCCGTGCTTGCCGCTCTCCGGCCGCTTCCCAGTCTTTTTTTCTGTCTTTATACTGTATCTCTGATGTATACGCTTTCTCTGCCCTTTCACCTATGGCCAGTTGTTCTCTCTTAAGCTCCCAGCCTTCGCTCTGAAGTCTGAGTGACTCCATGCGGTCAGCAGCTTCCTTTAACTTATCAAACATCCGATTCTGCTCCACAGCCAGATTTCGTTTGCTTTCCACGCCGGAAAGAATTTCACTGTTTTTTTCCCTCTCAGCAGACAGCTGTTGTTCTCTCCCACTGATTTCTTCCAAAATAGCAGACAGCCCGTTTATAATCTCGTCGGTTTTCGTTTCCGGAAACTCTAGCAGCTTAAGCCACTGATCTTTATGAATGCTATCATGCAAAAGTTCCAGATTTCCTGTCTCATGAGTGCAGAGTTTCCTGTTGTCTTCCAGCATTCCTGCATAGAAATTATTTTTTTCCTTCAATTTATACTGAATACGGCTGTAAATTCCCGTATTGAATATTCTGGAAAAGATCTCTTTTCTCTCTTTGGAAGTGGCGAGAAGAAGCTTTAAATAGTCTCCCTGGGCAATCATTGCGATTTGGGAAAACTGGCTTAAATCCACTCCAATGATCTCTTCTATCTTCTGGTTGATGTCCCTGATATTACCGGCAAATTCAAGGCCGGTGGGCAGAATCAGGGAAGCTTTTGCAGGAACTGAGATTTTCGTATATTCTCCGTCTTTATTTTTCCTTTTACTGCTTCTTAAATAGGAAGGACTTCTGGTAATCTCATACGTTTCTCCCTGTTCTAAAAAGCGGAACGTAACAAAGGTCTCCCTGTCATCGTCTGCATACTGGCTGCGCATCATGGAGGGATCTCTTCTTTGTCCGCTGGTTTCTCCAAAAAGAGCATAGGAAACAGCATCAAAGATCGTGGTTTTTCCAGAGCCGGTGTCTCCGGTAATCAGAAAAATCCCATGACCGACGATCTGAAAATCTACCGTTTCCACGTCTTTATAGGAACCAAACGCCGACATCGTCAGTTTCAGCGGCTTCATAATCCTTCCTCCTCTTTTGCTTCCTGCACAATCTTCTCCATGGCCTCATAAGCTTCCTTTGTCATCTCTTCCCCGCTTACAGCTTTATAAAACTGACGAAAGGCTTCCAGCGGATTTAAAACAGGTATACGCTCTTCTTCCTCCATCATCTTTTCCCTGGTGCGCACATTATCCACTTTCAGTTCCAGCAGATAATCATAAACTTCCTTTAATTGCTCCCTGATCCGGTAAGGTTCCTCCTCATCGGTCAGCGTAACACTGACAAAATCATGCCGGTTATTCTCGTCCGCCCGGTTTAAGACCTCTTGTAACGTTCCTCTCTCCCGTCTTACATCCTGAATTCCACGAAGAGGCAGAATTTCACAGGCAGGTACTTCCCCTTTTGCTCCCATCTGTATGACAGTGATGCCTTTCCTGTGGTGCTCCTCACTGACCGAATATTTAAATGGGGTC
This sequence comes from Lacrimispora sp., assembly GCA_029256305.1. GTDB lineage: Bacteria > Bacillota > Clostridia > Lachnospirales > Lachnospiraceae > Lacrimispora. Next base: position 1,913 of record JAQSYE010000171.1, read on the forward strand.
CCACAGTAACGAATTCTGTCCCCTGAGATCTTTTGCGGACCGTGAAGATGACCAAGAGCCACATAATCAAATGCCGGAAGTACAGAAACATTCACCCGGTCGAGACCTCCTGCCATGATGACCGCCTGCTCCGATTCGCATGTTTCCGGGTCTGTACTTCCTCCGGTATAAAACTGATGGGATAAAAGTACATTGCGCTCACATGTATCTATGGTTTCTCTTGCAAGAACCTCTTTAATGGCATTTTCATATCCTTCAGGCTGATTGTCCGGAAATAGACCTCTTACGTATCCGGGTTTTAAAAATGGCATCAGATAAAAATTAACCGGACCGTATTCATCGGAGAGCACCACCTTTTTTAAGTATTCATTCTGATTCTGGGGCGGCATCACTGACAAATATATGGAATGCTTCTCTAAAAAGGAACCTGCATAGGAAAGCCGTTCCGGAGAATCATGATTCCCTGCAATAATAAGAACTGTGGGCTGCGGTCTGATCATGGAAAGGGCATCTAAAAATCCGCCAAACAAGGTGTAGGCTTCTGCTGAAGGAGCTGTTTTATCATAGATATCTCCACAGATTAATATCACATCGGGTTTTTCCGTAACCCCATAATCAACGATCTGCTTTAAAACAGCTTCCTGGTTTTCTTTTAGGCTGTAACCGTTTAACTGCTTACCGATATGTAAATCGGATAGATGAAAGAGTTTCATTCTTCTTCCCCCTTCTCTTTTTATCTATCATACCATAATGAGCTTATACTGAACAGAAGGATGAAAAAAACAGGCACCATTCAATCGCCTTTTTCAGACAATCTGATGCCTGTTTCTAACCATTATCCGTTAAACGGCTCCATGGAAGATACACAGTATACATTCACATTCTGATTCCATCGGCTATTAAAAAATATCCGGTCTCCAGTGTGGCTGTAGATGGGGTGAGGATGAGCATCCTGGCCAAGCCAGTCACTTTCATGTCTGCAAAGCGGAACCCATTTCAGCTCTCCTCTTTCCCAGTCAACAAATACCCGGCAGATGTATTCGGCATCCTTTTTATGAGGATCCGGTCCATTATCCGTACTGTTCTCCCTGATTTTTTTAACTTCCCATGGGTATTTAAAATATCCGTCACATACCAGATTTCCGGCATGATCCATGGTGAAATGTCCATAAGCATCGTAACTGTCAGGAAGGGCAATCTCCCAGTACTTTCCGGTACCCAACTCATATTTACCAACCATGGCAGGACCTCCCACAAAGCCTCCATGATAGATAATATTTGCACCGTCATCACTCCACATCTCATGGCAAACCCAGTCATGCTTGCTTCTGAAACAGCCTCCCGGATTTCCCAGTGTATCACTTCCTTCCCGGCGTACAGGGGTCAGAGTATCCTGGCTATGGTCGTAAAGCCAGATCCTTCGGATTCCACAATCGAAAGAAGCCCATTCATGATTGTACATAATCAGTTCCGGATTTTGCGGATGAAACTGTACATGGGTAATCCAACACTTTTCTACCACTTTCTCATACAGCATATCACCCGTATGCGTATTGTAGACGCATAAGTAACTGTTTAAATTTTCTTCCTGAATGCGGCCGTCAATATCATAAACCGGTCTTCTGTCCAGACCGGAACCTTCCGTTACCGGATCAAAATCCAGGCATCTTCCATCTGTCATGGGCACACAGAGATAAGTTCCATCTGCACTCACATGGGTAAATGCGGTCATTCTGCCTGACGGTACGGTATTTAAAACAGTAACAGTACCGGTTAAATCTGCCTTGCAGATTTTATCATTCTGAATAAAGTAAACCGCATCCCGTTTGCTATCCAGGCACACACTGGCTTTTCCAAGCCCCTGATTAAATGTGCCGTCAAAATACACATAGCTCTTTAGAATCCCCTTTTGATTATCAGTCAAAAACCGTTCCTCACCTGTCAGCAAATCTTTGACCATGACATTAGGGCTTCCCCCTTTGTCACAGATCATGTAGATCCTTTCGTCATTCTCACTGACGGAAGAAGAAGTAAAATACAAAAGCTGAGTATTATAAGGCTCTCTGTTTCCCGCGCCTCCGGTCAGCATACGGCCATTTAGCATTGCTTGTTCCATCATATATTACAACTCCTTATAACCTGCACTTATTCCAAAAAGCGCAGTGAATTTTTTTCATATAGTGATATATTGCTTTTAAAAATCATCTGGCTTCCTACTACAAAAAGTTCATCAGGAATGGCATCCCGAAGCAGATAATCCATAAGAAATTTAGTTGCCATAAAAGACTGGGCATAGGGATTTTTTTGAACCAGATTCTGAAAAGTTCCCCTTCTTAAAAATTCCTTGTTTTCAAGAAATAAGTCACTGCCGATTGCCACCAGCTCTCCGGACCTGCCACTTTCTTCAAGGGCACGTCCAAGCATGACGCTTGATCTGGAAGAGACACAGCATGCCCCGGCTACATCCGGACGGTTAATATAATCCAGTATATTTTTATAAGATTCCTCATCAATCTGATTGGAATTTTCCTTATAAACCAGATTTTTATGGCAGTTCTCTTTCCTATAATCTTCAAATCCCTTTTCAATCAGGCGATGAGACGGATATTCTTTTCTGCCTGCACATAAAAGAATGCTGCCACAGGATGGGATTCTTCCTAAAATCTGCTCTGCCATGGTTCTACCGATGCTGTCATAATCAGCTGCAACGCAGCACAAACGGCCGCTTTCCAAAATATCTGTATCTACAAGAGCTAATGCAAGACCGCGATCTGTATATTGCCGAAGCTGTTGCGGTTCATAAGGGCAGCTGTTGCCCTGAATCACAAGACCGTCAAGTTCGCCTGCTTCTAAAAGCTGGGTCAGCTCCTGTAGCGCCAGAGCCCTGTCATTGTCAGTTGATCCATTCTTTTGGTTTTCCGGATAAGGGAACTCTCTGCAGCTTATTTTATAATCATACAAGGTATTCACATAGGTACGCATACCATTCCAAATCTGTGGATAGTAAAATCGGTTGTCCTCATCTACACCAGGAAAGCAGGCAGCAATGCGCAGTGTCTTTCTTTTTAAAGAAGCCGCTACTGCATTTGGATGGTAATCCATCTCCTTTGCCAATGCTATGATCCTCTCTCTGGTCGCTTCCCCAACTCCCGGCTTATGATTCAATGCCAGATGCACCGTTCCGATGGATACTCCTGCCATGCTTGCTATGTCTTTGATCGTGGCCCTTTTTGTCATCAGGCTCCTCCTTGTATCTATTCTTATTTTTACCAGATGAAACTCCGGGCCTGTGAATGATCATGAAAATCCAAAATATTCCTTTGCATTATAGTAGCAGATATTTTGAATTGTCTTTGAAAGTTCTTCCTCTCCCCCAAAATACTCTCCCCGCTCCACCAATTCGCCAAAATAATTGCACAGAACTCTGCGGTACAATTCATGACGGGGATAGGATAAAAAGCTTCTGCTGTCTGTAAGCATTCCTACGGAAAGGCTGACCGGATATAGATTAGCTGCTGCCTTTAACTGGCGTTCAATTCCATAACTCTGATCATGAAACCACCAGGGAGCCCCCAGCTGTACCTTGGCCCGTGTTGCCTTTTCACAAAACCCTGCTGCAAGTATAGCATAATTCTCCGTATTTGTTCCATCCAAACAGTACAAAATAGTCTTCGGAAGAAGATCAATTTCATTCAGACGGTTTAAAAGTTCGCCTACGCTTTGCACCTTTGTAGAATCATCTGCACAGTCAAAACCGGTACTTGGTCCAATCTCTTTTACATACCTTCTGTTTGCATTTAAGTATGTACCAATGTGAAGCTGCATTACATATCCGTAATTGCAGTAGAGTTTTCCCATCTCAAGGAGAAACGCGCTCCTGTACCTGTTGTCCTCTGATTTGGTTATCGTCTCTCCTATTAAGGCTTTATCAAAAATTCTGTTTATTTCTTCCTCGGAGCTGCTCTCCCAGGTAAAATCAGGAATACCATGATCGGATACCGTTGTTCCCGTCGTATCTTTAAAAAATTTAAGACGTGCTTCCAGGGCTTTAATCAGGGCTTCAAAGGAATTTATATTTATACCCGACGCATCAGACAGAGATTTAATATAGGAAGAAAAACTTTTTTCAGCCGCAAACATGGCTTTATCCGGACGAAATGCAGTAATCACTCTTGTTTTTAAAGACGGATCGTCATTCATGGCAATATGATAACGCAGATCATCTATGGGATCCTCTGTTGTACTGACAAGTTCTACATTGGCATGGTCCATGCACCAGCGCGGTGTCATATTCAGCTTCGCAATCATCTGTTTTGTGGTATCATAGATTTCTTTTGCATTGGCCGGACCAAGCGGTTTGTCAATTCCAAAAAAGCGCTTCAGTTCCAATGCACACCAGATGTAGATGGGGTTTCCGATAAGCTGGGGAAGAATTTCAGCAAATTTTAAATATTTCTCATAATAAGTAGTTTCCCCGCCAGTAATGTATTTTTCTTCAATCCCAAATGTTCTCATGGCACGCCATTTATAATGATCTCCGGACAGCCACATTTCTCCCAGATCCTCAAACTGACGGTTCTCGTAAATATCCCTGGGCAACAGATGGCAATGATAGTCAATGATTGGCATTGACTCCGCATATTTGTGATACAGCATGCGCCCCGTTTCATTGGTTAAGTATAATTCCTCATGGAAACAAGTATTCATCGTGATTTATCCTTTCTCCTAAAAACCAATTAAGGCCCCGCCGTCTACCGGAACACATGTGCCACTGATATAGCGGGCAGCCCTGCTGCATAAAAAAGCAGCACACAATCCCACATCCATGGGATCTCCTACTGTTTTTGCAGGAATTCTTCCCATAATTTTTTCAAGTCGTACCGGATCGGTGTCCGTGGCTTTATGAAACATGGGTGTATCAATCCAACCGGGCGCAATTGCATTTACAGTAATCCCATATTCTGCAAGCTCCGCCGTAAGGGTATGAATCAGACCTAAATAACCGGCTTTTGCTGTAGAATACCCGGAAACCTGAGGCTGACCAATATAGCTTGTCATACTTGCCTGAAAGAGAATTCTGCCATGCCGCTGTTTCATCATCTGGGGAACCAGCGCTTTTGTCAATGCGAAGGCTCCTACCAGATGTACATTCAGCACCTGCTCATATTCTTTAACGCTCATTTCCCAGATGTATTTCTTGCAGTGATTGCCAGCGTTATTCACAAGTATGGATACTGGTCCCTGTTCCTCACAAATGCGTTCTGCCATTTGCTCTGCCTGGTCTGTCTGAGTAATGTCAAACTGATAATACACAGCCTTGTCTCCAAATTCCTCTAAAGCGGCAGCTGCCTGCCTAGGTGCTTCCATACTGAGTATTACTACTTTAGCTCCTGCATTGATGAGACATCTGGTAATTGCAAGTCCAAGGCCTGTGGCTCCTCCTGTTACAACTGCAACCTCTCCATTTAATGAATAAAAGTCTGATATACAAAAGTTCTCAAGTTCCTGCTTTGTAAAAGCTGCCATCTCTATTCCTCCTGTGCTGTTTTCTGGCAGCTTTTTATAACAGCTGCCTGTTTTTCCTGATATTTATATGGAATAAAAAACTCCCTGTGGAAAAGAGCCTCGCTCTTGGTAAACGTTCCTTCTGCCATCCGCGCTACCATGGCTGCAAGGGAAAGGGCAAGTTCCTCCTGGCTGCATTCTCCCGTCAAAACCGGACTGGCATCAAAATCCATATCCTCTTCCATTTTAAGATAAGTCTGATGGTTTCCAGTAATTTTAATGCAGGGGCTTACAGCGCTTCCAACCACATTGCCTCTGCCAGTCACTAAGAATACCAGATGAGCGCCGCAGCTGATTAAATCCATCAGGCCTTCATTGTCATTGGGATTCGTAATTCCAAACTGCATCCAATAGGGATCAGGAGTGGAATCCAAGAGCCAGAGTCCGGGTTTTGAGGCTTTCTGTGCTACTTTTAGTACACCTTCAATCGGTCGGCTTCCGCTTTTTATGACAGCTCCCATGCTCTTTTCTTCAATGGTGCTTAACCCTCCCGCAAAATTACCAGGGCTGACGGAGTACTGTCTTACTGACTTGCAATAATCAAGTGCCTTTTTATAGGTGTATTGAATATCGTTTCTGGCAGTTTCACTGGCTCCCCTGGAGACAAGAAAATTTTCTAATCCAATGGCTTCCACTATCTCTTCAAAAATCGCAGTTCCGCCCCAGTCAACCAGAAAATCGTAAAAACGTCCCACTGCCACATTACCTGCCAGCCCGCTGGTATAATCACTGCCTCCGCATTCTGCGCCGATTACCAGATCGGAAAATCCCATCTCCACCCGTTTGACAGACTTTATGGCTTCCCGCATCCGGTTGACTGATGAAATTCCTTTTTCGATAGACAGGCGTGTCCCGCCTTCTTCCTGGATAAACAGCCAGTCCGCTTCTTTTCCTTCTTCCTTGGCAATCCTGGCAAGCAGTTCCGGCTGAACATATTCGCAGCCTAAACCGACAGAAAGAACTGCACCTACGTTGGGGTGGCGGATCAGACTGATTAAAAGGTTTACAGCATACTGGTTGTCTGTACAGCCGTCAAATCCAACCAGTTCCACATCGATACTAGCCGTCTGATCCACAATCTGCCTTGCCACAAATTCACTGCACTTTACTGTATAAATTACCAGAACACGGTTACGGATTCCCTTTTTTCCATTTTTTCGTTCATAACCAAACCAACGGGCATTTTTAATCTCCACGGTCTTCTCTCCTTTATTCATATCTGGTATCCTTAGGCGCACCGGTAAAAACATCCAGGTG
>JAQSYE010000172.1 GCA_029256305.1 Lacrimispora sp.
GAAAATCTTGGCTGGAAAATACCGTTCTGTATCCAACGGACCATCAGCTCTGCTTCCGGTGATGTGCCGTAAAAGCCGCCGATGTCACAGCCCTGGTTTGCCACACCGCTTAAACTCATGCCCAGTATGGTTGCAATGTTATACTTTAACGAATCCCAGCAGGTTAAGTTATCTCCAGCCCAGGTCTGTGCGTAGCGCTGAATGCCGCTGTGTCCGGACCGGCATACAATAAAGGGTCTGGTGTTGTCAAAAGTTTCGTGAATGGCCTCATCGGTAATCTGACACATGATATTGGACATTACGGATTTTAACTGGCCGATGGTACCGCCTTTGCCTTCAAAATCACAGCGGCAGTCTTTGTCCACCATGCTGTCATATTCACAGTTATCGTTCCATACGGAGCAGGTTCCCATTTCCAGAACATTTTCTTTTAACATTTCTTTCCAAACGCTTCGGGTTACGGGTTTGGTGAAATCAGCGAAAACTCCCTTGCCGCCCCACCAGGTACCGATACCGGGTTCATCACTCTGACTGTCTTTTACAAAGATATCTTTTGCTTTCATCTGTTCAAGGTTGGGGTGAGACAGAAGAATTCCCGGTTTTACATTTGGAGACACGGTGATTCCTCTTTTTTTCATTTGTGCAAAGAAGTCTCTGGGATTTTTAAAGCGTTTTTCATTCCATGTAAATACGCAGCGTTTTACACCCTGTTCGGTGTCCTGAGAGGTATAACCGGAGGATAGCTGAAAACCATCTACCGGAATATCTTCTTCTTTTGTTGTATCGATGAATTCTGTGATTGCATCGTCACAGTCTGCCTCCAGTTCCGGATAATACATGGATGAGCCAAGATATCCTAGTGCATATCGGGGAAGCATGGCGGATTTACCTGTAAGATCTGTATACCTGGAAACAACTTCACGAATGGAAGGACCGGCTATCAGGAATAAATCGATATCACCGCCGTCGGTACGATACCGACTGTGAGGTTTCCAGTAATTGCTCTTTTCTCTTCCCATATCAAAATCACATTCATAAGTATTATGATAGAAATAGCCCACCGCTTTTTTTGAACCGCGATTTAATTTAATATAAAACGGAATGTGTTTATACAGGGAATCTGTTTCCTTTGGGTTATAACCCATGGCATCCTTAGGACTCATGGATAAGAATTTCTGGGCTTTATTCCATTGCCCGCTCTTTTCACCGAAACCGTAGAAGCAGTCTTCCTGTGAAATTTCGCTGGTGTGAATCCTGCGATGGTTGCTGTCCTCTAAATATCCAAGGTCTACAATATCAGAATGGAGAGAAGTGCCTTCTTTATCATATACGCAGATGCGGAATGGATCCTTCTCAATCACAACCTTTAAATGGGAACCACTAAGAACTGCCTGGTCTTGTGTCTGGCTGAGATTTGCAGCGGCTGGAATCACTCGCTTTCTCTGGTCTTTCAGCAACCCGTCCATCCGGTCCTCCCATGCAGTCATAACCAGACTGTAGGATTCTTCCGCAAAATCACCATCAAATCCGGCGCGGATTCTTAAAATGGAATCTGTTAAAAACTGTACCCGAATCTCGATGGAATTGGTAATAATCTGATAAAAACCATCCATCTCCTTTACTTCATTCACGTTTGTGCATAGCTTCATTAGGCATATACTCCTTTACTGTAATTCTAAAACAGGTTTGTGCTATAATCATAAAGAAAACGGCAATCGAATACTAGACTAAAATTGCAGACTGTCAGTCAAAACTATACATATCTTGCACTCTTTTAAGGGGGAATATGCTGGATACAGACCAAAACCAAAGAATAAAAGAGCAAAATAGGTATAGGATCTATTAAAATAGTGCAATTTTTGTCTAGCACTGGCAGAAGAAGGGGAATATAATGAAGGGAAAAAGGAGGTTTCATCCATGGCCAGTATGAATTGTCATTATTATAGTTATTCTTTGGGACATACAGTGGATGTCAATGTATTTGTACCAACGCCGGAGGGGAATGAACAGATCACCAGTGAATCGGCAAAGAAAGCATTTCCCTATGAAAAAGGTCTGCCGGTATTGTATCTGCTTCATGGAGCGTTTGGAGATCACAGTTCCTGGATGCGTTTTTCCAACATCGAGCGTTATGCTCAAAAGCATTGCTGCGTGGTAGTTATGGCTTCAGCGGAAAACAGCTTTTATCAGGATATGTACCACGGAAACCGCTATTTCACCTTTTTCTCAGAGGAACTTCCAGCATTTATTAAAAGTATTTTTCCTGTTTCAAAAAGGCGGGAGGATACTTTCGTGGCAGGTCTTTCTATGGGAGGCTATGGAGCCTGGTTTTTAGGGTTGTCAAAGCCGGAGCAGTATGCAAAGGCTGCCAGTATGTCGGGAGCGCTCAATATCGTGGAAACGTTTGAAGGGATTAAAAAAGGATCGATTGACGGACCGTTCCCATGGGAGAATATTTTCGAAAATTCAGAGGAGTTAACTGGAAGCAGTGCGGATCTGATGCACCTGTATGACAACTGTGTAAAAGACGGAATTGTACCAGAGCTTTATCAGGCCTGCGGAACGGAAGATTTTCTTTATGAAATGAACATAGAAATGAAGAAAATCATGGAAGAAAAGGGAGCCCGTGTATTTTTTGAAGAAGGACCGGGCAATCATAACTGGGATTTCTGGGATCATTATATAAAAAATGTTCTGCAGTGGATGCTGCCGGTTTAATTGATAATTCTTTTCGAAAAAGGGGGCTTGTTTTTTCTGAATCCTTATGATATTATTATGACAGTTAGTTAATCCTAACTGCGTGTGAATATTCTAACATCAGACTAACCCTCTGATTGCATCCTTCATTTGACCCGTGAGGGATCATGACTCCTACGAAAAAGCCGTACCTGTTACCGCATGACAGTACGGCTTTTTTGGTATTCCGATCCGGCATTGACATAAATGTGCCGGGTGCTATCATTGGGTAAATTTATGATATCTGATATAAAAAGGGAGCGTTTAAAAAGATTAAGAATCAGGCAAATAAAAAACAGTGGGATTTTAATGAATGGAGGAATGAATGGAGATTAAACAACTGGAATACTTTGTAGCGACTGCGGACCATGGCAGTTTAAATAAGGCCGCTGAGCAGCTTTATACTTCTCAGCCCAATGTCAGCAAGGTAATAGCAAATTTGGAAAAAGACTTAGGCGTAGTACTGTTTGAGCGAAACAACAGGGGGATGCGCATGACAGAGCAGGGAAAGATGCTCTATGGTCACGCCCTTACCATATTGAAGAATTCCAATATGATCCGGTCTCTTGTTCAGAAGAAAACTGGTACTTATTTTTCTGTTTCAGGGTATCAGAGCAGTATTCTTGCAAAGCTGATAGCGGATATCTATGTGGCTCATAAAGATCAGAACGTAACGTTTGGATTCAGGGAAGGGACCGTGGAGGAGATTACGGACGACGTGTGTGAGCACATATCGGAGATTGGCATTGTTTATCTCGCACATACCCAGCTGCAGTGCTTTAAGCATATTATCTGGCATAAAAAACTGGAATTTTTTCCTCTTGCGGAACTGCCCATCTGTGTTTATCTGGGGAGCCATCACCCGTGGTATGACAGGGAATCTGTAGAGTTGAAAGAGCTTTCCCAGTTAAAATTTATTGAGGGAACCAAGGATTTTTTTGCAATGGAGCATCACATTGAACGGATCAGCGTAGGTGCGGTTCAGATGGAGAACTTAAATAACGCAGTCTGCACCAACAGTGACTATCTGATTACCAGCATGTTAAAACATACGGATGTCTGCTGCCTGGGCATCGATTTTGTATCCGGAGAAAATGAAGGACAGGGAATAAGGGCATTAAAGGTGAGGGATTGTGAGAAATTTCTGACTCTGGGATATGTAAAACAGAAGAAAAAGGAGTTGTCTTTTGAAGCCCGGTTTTACATAGAAGAATTAAAAAAGGCACTGGCTGTCTATAACGGTTTGTTATAACCGGCTCTTCCTGATTTGTATTAGTAAGTCATGACTAACTATGATATAGTTAACACCATAGCAAATCAGGAGGAGCAATTATGAAAAAAAGTTTATTATATACCTGCCTGGCAGGTGTGATTTCTGCAGCCCTTTTATCAGGGTGCCAAAAGCAGGCAGGCCAGGAGGCGGCTGCGACCGGCAAAGACCAGGAAAAGACGGAATCAGCAGGAACGGGAATCTCTGAGGAGAAGCCAAAGGATGAGCTGGTGTTTGTAAACTTCCGGGATATCAGGGATTTAAATCCACATCTGTATGCCGGAGAGATGTACGCACAGGAAATTCTTTACGAGTCGCTGGTTAACATAACCGCAGACGGGTACACCCCTTGCCTGGCAGAAAGCTGGAGCATAAGCGAAGATGGAAAGACCTATACCTTCAAAATCAGAAAAGGTGTTACCTTCTCTGACGGTGAGGTGTGTGATGCCAATGCCATTAAGGCAAATTTTGATGCGATCATTGAAAACAAGGAACGTCATACATGGCTGGAAATGATGAATCGCTCCTGATGCAGAAACCTTTGTGATTGAACTTTCCCAGCCTTATTATCCCTTGCTGACAGAGCTTGGAGTTACAAGACCATTTGCAATGATCTCTCCCAAGGCCATGAAAAACGGAAGTACAAAGGATGGTGTAGAAGCTTATATCGGAACAGGCCCTTATGTGCTGAAGGAATCTGTTACAGACGAATACGCTGTGTTTGAGGCCAATGAAAACTATTGGGGTGAGAAACCAAAGGTGAAAAAAATCACCGTTAAGGTTATTCCGGACAACCAGACCCGTATTCTGGCGCTGGAAAAGGGCGAGGTTGATTTAATTTACGGAAAGAATATGATTGATGCTGATGCAGTTAAGAAATATAAGGAAAGCGACAAGTTTTCAGTAGCCTTGTCTGATGCTACATCTACCAGACAGATTGTAATTAATACCACCAATGATATTTTAAAGGATAAGACTGTGCGTCAGGCGATTCAGCATGCCACTAACCGCCAGGCAATCTCGGACGGTATCTTTTACGGGCTGGAAAAACCCGCTGATACGCTGTATTCCAAGACGGTTCCTTACTGCAACGTTGGATTAACTCCCTACGAGTTCAGCCAGGACAAGGCATCTAAGATGCTGGAAGAGAGCGGCTGGGTTATGGGAAGCCAGAATGTGAGAGAAAAAGACGGAACGCCTCTTAAACTGACTCTTTTATACAACAGTGACAGTGTTACGGAAAAGACTATCGCAGAGTACCTTCAATCTGAATATGGCAAGCTGGGAATCGGCCTGGAGATTAAAGGAGAAGAAGAACAGTCTTACCGTGACAACATGAAATCAGGAAACTTCGACATGGTGTTTAACATCTGCTGGGGACTTCCTTATGATCCGCAGTCATCTCTGGCTGGAATGAGACAGCGGGTATACGGAGACTACGCAGCACAGCAGGGACTTGCGGACAAAGCGGAGATCGATAAGGCAATTACGGAAATTATGGTATCTACAGATGAAGAAAAGCGCCAGGAGCTGTACCGCTTTGTGCTGACCAGACTTCATGAGGATGCTGTATATATCCCGCTTACCTATGAGTGTAATAAGGCAATCTACAGGTCGGATTTAAAAGGTGTTGGATTTACCCAGACCCAGTATGAAGTGCCCTTTGCCCAGATGTATTTTGAATAATTTCAGGGAGAGGATATAAACATGGGAGATACCGGCTGCCTGTATGTCAGGCTGCCGGTTTCCCGTGTTTTTTCATACCTTTTCCAGCTAAGATGGAGGCCCTATTATGAAGTCCTATATTGTTAATCGAATCCTGTCAGCGATTCCACTGCTGCTCATGATTTCATTTTTGTGCTTTGTGTTTATAAATATGATTCCTTCTGACCCGGCAGAGGTGGCATTAAGAGTCCGCCAGACACCGGTTATTACGGAAGAGGCCATTTTGCAGGTCAGGGAAGAACTGGGGTTAAATGATCCCTATCTGGTCCGTTATCTGCGCTGGGTGGGAGACTGTCTGAAGCTGGATTTTGGTGTAAGCTACACCAATCCTTCCAGAACGGTTCTGGGAGAGATCTCCAGATGTTTCCCTGCTACATTTGTACTTGCCATGTCTTCACTGGTGATCGTAATCGTTTTAAGTCTCCCCATCGGTTTCTTTTGTGCCGTCTATAAAGACAGCCTGTTTGACCGGATTGTGCGGGGAATCGTATTTATGACAACTGCCATGCCGGCGTACTGGGTAGGGCTTCTTTTAATCTGGCTCATCAGTATTAAGTGGGATCTGCTTCCCACCAGCGGAAGCGGTACCATAAAGCACTTAATTCTGCCGTCCCTTACAGTAGCGCTCACCTATATTTCCACTTACATAAGGCTGATCCGCAACAACATGCTGGAAAATATGAAAGAGGATTACGTTTTGTATGCCAATGTAAGGGGATTAAAGCAAAGCACCATTCTGGTAAGACATATTTTAAAAAATTCCCTTCATACCTGTATTGTGGCAATCGGGATGAGCGTGCCTCAGCTCATGGCGGGCACGATCGTAGTTGAAAATGTTTTCGCATGGCCCGGGCTTGGAAAGCTGTGTATCGCTTCCATATTCAATAGGGATTATCCGGTAATTCAGACCTATGTGCTTTTAATCGGAACATTGTTTGTGGTTTTCAACCTTCTGTTTGATATCATTCAAAGCATTGCTGATCCGAGACTTCGAAGGGAGGTATCCTGAGATGTGGAGGCGTTTTCTTAAAAATAGAATGGCTGTGATCATGATGGGATTTCTTGCTGTCATAACTTTAGCCGGTGTGTTTGCTCCCCTTCTGGCTCCCAATGATCCTTATGCAAACGATATTTTAAATAAATTCGCAGGATTCAGTCTTAAGTATCCGTTAGGAACGGATCAACTTGGACGGTGCATTCTATCCAGAATGATATACGGTATCCGGCCTACCTTGTTTTTATCTCTTCTGACCATGACGGGAACCATCGGACTCGGCTGTATTCTGGGACTGCTTGCCGGATATTTCAGAGGGCCGGTGGAGGAAATTATCATGAGAGCGGTGGATGTGATGATGTCATTTCCAAGTCAGATCATGGTATTCGCTGTGGTGGCTCTTCTCGGAGTGGATGTGCGCAATGTAATACTTGCAAATGTGCTGATTAAATGGGCATGGTACGCCAGAATGATCAGGACCAATGTTATGAAATACAGGGACAAAAATTTTGTTTTATTCTCCAGATGTGTGGGCAGCGGGGAGCCGTTTATTCTCTTTCGTCACCTTCTCCCCAGCATCGCATCGGAAATGGCGGTTCTGGCGACTTTGGATATTGGCTGGGCTATTTTAAATATCTCCACTCTTTCGTTTTTGGGGCTTGGCGTTCAGGCACCCACGCCGGAATGGGGAGCAATGCTTAATGAAGCGAAAAATGTTATGACAACCAATCCGGTCCAGATGATTGCGCCTGGACTTGCCATTGTTATCGTAGTGGCCGCTTTTAACTTACTGGGAGATGCCCTGCGGGATGCCCTGGATCCGAAGGAGGTGGACGTTTAATGGAGCCTGTTTTAGAGGTAAAAAACCTGGTGGTGGGGCACTGCAGGAAGAAACAGATACAGCCCATCATTAAAGGAATTGATTTTAAAGTTTTTCCGGGACAGTGCCTGGGAATTTTAGGAGAGAGCGGCAGCGGGAAAAGTATGAGCTTAAAAGCGGTCATGGGGCTTTTGGGAGCTGACTTTTCAGTAACAGGGGAAGCATTTTTCGGGGGAGAGAATTTAATCGGAAAAACAAAGGAACAGTTGCGCCAGATCAGAGGAAAAAGGGTCGCCATGATTCTGCAAAATCCCATGACCTGCTTTGATCCCCTGTACCGCATTGAAGACCAACTGTCAGAAACCTACAGAGAACATACGGATCTTGGAAGGAAGGAAATATATGAAAAATCATTGGCAGTTCTTATCGCCATGCAGATAAAAAATCCAGAAGAGGTTGTTAAAAAATATCCTCATCAACTGAGCGGAGGCATGCTTCAGCGTATTATGATCGGTCTTTCCATGTCCATGGAGCCGGATCTTTTGATCGCCGATGAGCCGACTACCGCCATTGATGCCATTACCCAGTTTGAAATCATGAAGGAATTTATCCGTATTAAAAAAGAGTCCAATACAGCCATGATCTTCATCAGCCACGATTTGGCAGTGATCTCTGCAATCTCGGATGAGGTCCTTGTGCTGAACAAAGGAAAAATGGCAGACCAGGGATCCTTCCGACAGATTTACGAACAACCAAAGGACCCTTATACCCGCCTTCTGGTAGAAAAAAAGAAATCCGTTATGGATCAGTATCACAGGGTCCTGGGAAGGAAAGGGGTGATGAGCCAATGATAAAAGCAGAACATATTGACGTCAGCTTTAAAAAAGAAAACCAGACAACTCTGTTTGGCAGGGAGAGGCAGCAGGTACTCTTTGATGTATCCTTTGAGGTGAAAAAAGGTCAGTGCCTGGGCATTTTGGGAGAGAGTGGAAGCGGGAAAAGTACTTTGGGAAGAGTGTTATGCGGGCTTTTAAAGCCTGATAAAGGAAGTGTCCACTTTGAGGGAGCTAAAAAGGCGGTGATCAGCATAGTATTTCAGGATTACACCACCTCGGCAAATCCCAGATTCACAGTAAAAAGCCTGATCGGTGAAGGGCTGATGGCAAGAGAAAAACGGGAGAAGAAAGCGATGGACCGCAGGGAAGAGATCGGTCAGCTTTTAAAACTGGTAGGACTTGATGAAAGTTATTTACAAAGACTTCCTCATGAACTCAGCGGAGGACAGCTCCAGCGTGTCTGCATTGCCAGGGCACTGGCGGTAAATCCGGAGGTGATTTTGTTTGACGAAGCCATCAGCTCCTTAGATGCCCACACGCAGGTTCAGATCATGGATCTGTTAAAGGAGATACAAAAGGAAAAAGGTCTGACCTACATTTTCATCACCCACGACTTAACCTCTGTCACCTATTTATGCAGCCATGTACTGTTCCTTTACAAGGGAAGAGTGGTGGAAATAAGAGAGACAGAATCGATTAGTGAGGTAAAACACCCTTACGCGGAGAAACTGCTGAATGCGATTCTTGACGTGGAGGAAACAAATGAGCCGAAGGTCCCTGACCAGGCTGTTTCATAGAAAGAGAGGAGTAATAAAATGATTCAGATAGGAACCATGAAACTGGAGTGCGGAAAGCAGGTCCAGGGAATGCTTCACGTAGAAAATCATGATTTGGAGCTACCAGTTCGTGCCATATGCGGCTGCAAAGAGGGACCGGTGGTTCTAATAACAGCAGGAATACATGGAGCTGAATACATTGGGATACAGACAGCCAGAGAGCTGTCAAAAGAGCTGGATCCGGAAAAGATCAGCGGAACCATCGTGTTTTTGCTTGTGGCAAATCCCCAGGCAGCTTTTACCTATACCCGTCTTCTTGTCCCGGAAGACGGGAAAAATTTAAACCGGGCATTTCCGGGGAAAAAGGATGGGAGCCTTTCCGAAAAAATCGCTTATACCATAGAGCATGAGCTGCACAGCCAGGCAGACTATTACATAGACCTCCACGCAGGAGATACCCACGAGCAGGTAATGCCTTTTGTATATTATCCCGGAGTTGCGAAAGAGGAGGTCATGGAAAAATCCAGAAAAATGGCTGAGGCCACAGGTATGGAAATTCGTGTAAAATCCTCTGCAACCACTGGTTCGTATAGTTACGCAGCAATCGAAGGAGTCCCTTCAATCCTTATAGAGCGGGGAGGGGGCGGAAGTTTCACAAGAGAGCAGCTGGATTCCTATAAACGGGATGTGGTAAATGTTCTTTCCTGGCTTGGTGTTATAAGTGCCAGTCAGGAGACAGAAAAAGAGAGTTCCCAAGAGGAAATTATAAATGCTATTTATACGGATTCTTTGGCAGAAGGCTTCTGGAACCCGGTTAAACTGTCAGGTGAACGGTTTTTAAAGGGCGATTTATTGGGAACAGTGGAAGATGTGTGGGGAACACCTCTTCAGCTGTGCCATGGTGAATTTGACGGAATCGTTTTATATGAGACGACAGCCATGGGAGTGAGGGAAGGAGATTCCCTGATTGCCTGTGGGGAATGCCGCCAGTTGTCATAATCTTCCCAATGAGCTATAATGAAGACAGAAATGCCATTTGGAGGAATAGAATGAAATCTTTAATTATAGCAGAGAAACCGTCAGTCGCACGGGATATTGCCCGGGTGCTTCACTGTACAAAGAATCAGGAGGGTGTTCTGGAAGGTAATGCCTATGTGATTACCTGGGGGTTGGGCCATTTAGTTACACTGGCAGACCCGGAAGATTACGATCCTAAATATAAGGAATGGAAGATGGAAGATCTTCCCATGATGCCGGAACAGTTTCGGCTTGAGGTAATCAAGCAGACCGGAAAGCAGTACAGCGTGGTGAAAAAGCAGCTTCACAGGAGTGATGTAGGAGAAATCATCGTCGCTACTGACGCTGGCCGGGAAGGGGAGCTGGTAGCCCGTCTGATTCTTGAAAAAGCAGGAAATAAAAAGCCAATAAAACGGCTTTGGATCTCTTCTGTCACAGATAAAGCCATCAACGAAGGCTTCGCCCGTTTAAAAGATGGTCATGAATACGATGACCTCTACGATGCGGCTATGTGCCGTGCCGAGGCGGACTGGCTGGTGGGAATTAATGCAACCAGAGCGCTGACCTGCAAATACAATGCCCAGTTAAGCTGCGGGCGTGTCCAGACTCCAACCATAGCCATGATTGCAAGGAGAGAGGAAGAGATCAAAAACTTTGTGCCAAAATCCTATTACGGCATTAAAGCAAAGGCTTCTCAACCGACGCTGTCATTTATCTGGCGGGACGAAAAGTCTAAAAGTTACCGTTCCTTTGACCGGGAACGGTTAGAAGGACTGTTAAAGCAGATGAATAACGGGAAAGACGGGGTAATCACTGAAGTGAAAAGCACTCCGAAAAAGAGCTTTGCTCCCCAGCTGTATGATTTAACTGAACTTCAAAGAGAAGCAAACCGTAAGTTTAATTATTCTGCAAAAGAAACCCTTAATATCATGCAGAGACTATATGAAAATCATAAAGTACTGACCTATCCAAGAACAGATTCTCGGTATATTAGCTCTGACATTGTCCCCTCTATAAAAGAAAGGCTGGATGCCTGCGGTGTGGGACCGTACAGAAAGCTCGCAGGGAAATTACACAATACAAAGATCGAAGCAAAGCCGTATTTCGTAGATGATAAAAAGGTATCAGATCATCATGCCATCATTCCCACCGAGCAGTTTGTCCAGATGGATCATATGACAATTGATGAGAGAAGGGTATATGACCTGGTAGTAAGGAGATTTCTGGCAGTCTTATACCCCCCGTTTGAGTATGAGCAGACAGAGCTTGAGGTGATGATAGGCGGGGAAACTCTCGTTGCAAGAGGAAAAACGGTAAAGGCGGCGGGCTGGAAAGAAGTCTACGAGACCCCGGACGAAGACGAGGATGAAGAGCTGGAATTAAAAGAACAGAATCTTCCAACTATGAAGAAAGGTGATCCGGTAAACGGCGTTACGCTGCTTCTGACGGAAGGAAAGACAAAGCCGCCGGCCCCGTTTAATGAAGCAACTCTCCTTTCAGCCATGGAAAACCCAGTCTCTTTTCTGGAGACAAAGGACCGGGATATGGCAAAAACTCTGGGAGAAACCGGCGGACTTGGAACGGTTGCAACCAGAGCGGATATTATTGAGAAACTTTTCTCCAGCTTCCTTCTTGAGAAGCGAGGAAAAGATATTTTCCTTACATCAAAGGCAAAGCAGCTTCTGACGCTGGTGCCGGAGGACTTAAAAAAGCCGGAGCTGACTGCTGACTGGGAGATGAAACTTTCCGCCATTGCAGCTGGAAAGCTAAAGCGCGGTTCCTTTATGAAGGATATCAGACTGTATTCTGAGGAATTAATTCAGATGATCAAGACCGGAGAAGGAAATTTCCGTCATGATAATTTAACCAATACCAAATGTCCGGTTTGCGGAAAACGAATGCTTTCTGTCAAAGGAAAAAACAGCGAGATGTTAGTCTGCCAGGACCGGGAATGCGGACATCGGGAAGTGGTTTCAAGAACCAGCAATGCCAGATGCCCGGTCTGCCATAAAAAGCTGGAGCTGAAAGGAAAAGGGGAGGGACAGCTTTTTGTCTGCAGATGCGGATATAAAGAAAAACTGACTGCCTTTAAAGAACGCCGGACAAAAGAAGGTGCCGGAGTATCCAAAAAGGATGTGGCCAACTATTTAAATAAACAGAAAAATGAGACCGCTGAACCCGTAAATTCCCCGTTTGCCGATGCGTTTGCGAAGCTGAATTTAGGGGGAGAAAAAGACTGACAGGGGTGACTGAATACCGGAAGAAAACTTTATTTTCTTACCGGTATTTCTAATTAAGAAAAGTTTTTAGCATACTTTGGTAAAAGTTTAGTAAAATTTTACTTTGCTTATTGACGGTGGCATGGACTGTTATTATAATGAATTTGAAAGGTGAGGATGTAGATTATGGCTACGATAAAAGAGATTTCAAAGCTTGCGGGTGTTTCGGCCTCTGCAGTGTCCCGGGTACTGAACCAGGATGATACCATTGCAGTGAGTCCGGAGGTAAGAAAAAGGATATTTAAAATTGCCCACGAACTAAAATATGTCCCACCCAGAATGCGTCACGCGCAAAAAAAGAAAGAAATTGTCATAGGAGTAGCTGACTGGCATATTATCCGCACGGACAGAACAAATATCAGGCTTTCCTCCCTGGACTTAATCGTAAAGTCCATGTCTGGAAAGCAGGAAGTTAGATTTTGTCGTCTTGATAAGAATCAGCAGGGCCAATATGACGGGATTATGGCTTTCGGTGTTTTTTCCCGGGAAGAGATGGAGTTTTTAAGAATGCAAAGTTATTCCATTGTATTTATTAACTCAGATTCCAAAAATTATGAGTATGACAGCATTGTCATGGATTTTACAAAGGGAATCTGTGAGATGCTCGATTATCTTATGGTGCGGAAAAAGTACCGTTCTGTCGGCTTTATAGGCGGTCTTTATGAAGAAGGACAGGTAAAGATCGGTTACCGGAGACTGGAAGGA
>JAQSYE010000173.1 GCA_029256305.1 Lacrimispora sp.
AGAAAACCGGATATAATATCAATCTTTGTCATACGAATCAATACCTCTTTTCTTTCCAGAGTTTAACAGGAACTACAACTACTTATTGTGTCACAAACAGGGGATAAAGTCAAGCAGAGGTCCCATGGTTTTTCTTTGCATATTGTTAACAATTTATCAATTTTAGATACAATTCCAGAAAAAACTTGAAATTTGGTTATACTATGATAAAATACATGCAACTGCTTTGACTTAAGATCAAATGTGTGCACCAAACATAAAGGAGATTTTTAACCATGGAAAAACGCGGCGTAAAAGAATTCCTGAAAAGGAAAAACGTCACAATCACAGTCCAGACCTATCTCATTGACGCATTGGGTGCTATGGCATTTGGCCTTTTTGCGTCCCTCCTGATCGGAACTATCTTTGGCACTCTGGGTCGTCAGTTCAACTTAGAGTTGTTCAATGTGATTGCGGATTTTGCAAAAAGTGCCACAGGCGCAGCACTGGGTGTGGCGATTGCCTATGCTCTTCATGCTCCTGCTCTGGTATTGTTCTCTGCAGCTACCGTAGGTATTGCAGGCAACGCCTTAGGTGGACCGGTGGGCGCACTGGCTGCTACAGTAATTGCCACAGAGCTGGGGAAAATTGTATCAAAAGAAACCAGGCTGGATATCCTTGTGACACCGGGCGTCACCATTATTTCCGGTGTTTTAGTCGCTCAGTTTGTAGGACCCGGTGTGGCCGGATTTATGAACTGGTTTGGAAGCATTGTAAAGACTGCTACAGAGCTGCAGCCTTTCTACATGGGCATACTGGTATCTGCTCTCATTGGCATCGCCCTTACACTGCCAATCAGCAGCGCAGCCATCTGCATTGCCCTTTCTCTTGACGGACTGGCGGGCGGTGCTGCAACAGCAGGCTGCTGTGCCCAGATGGTGGGATTCGCCGTCCTCTCCTTCCGGGAAAACGGAGTGGGCGGTCTCATGGCACAGGGTCTTGGGACCAGCATGCTGCAGATGGGAAATATCGTAAAAAATCCAAAAGTCTGGATTCCCCCCACGGTTGCATCCATGATAACCGGTCCTATCGCAACCATGGTATTCCATTTAAAAAACATTCCAGCCGGTTCAGGCATGGGAACCTGTGGTCTGGTGGGCCCCATCGGTGTTTATACCGCCATGGGCGGCACAAAAAATATGTGGCTTGGTATCCTGTTTGTGTGCTTTCTCCTCCCGGCTGTTATCTCACTGGTTTTGGGAGAACTGCTTAGAAAAGCAGGGTGGATTGAGTTTGGTGACTTAAAACTGGACTTAAAATAACAAAAAAGGAAGCGTCAGATCATTCTGTACGTTTCCTTTTTTATTATGTTCATTAATGCTTATACTTTTTATGCTTGTTCCTGCCCGGATTACACCCCATACAGTTTTCACAGCCGCCTGATCCACAGCCGCCTCTGTTGTTTCTTAAGCTGCGGACAGCAAAGAATACCAGTACCAGAAGTATCATTAATACTATCATTGTAACCCAGTTCTCATTCAGCCAAGCAGACATAATGCCTCCAAAATATTACTTCATTTCTTTTAATATACTATCAATATGTTCTCTCCTGCCAATTACCATTAAATGCTCCTGTGCCTGAATCATATAGTCTGCAGGCGGCATAAGCTGTGCTCTGCCTTCCCGTTTAATTCCAAGAACACTGATATGATACCGGTTTCTGATATCCACATCCCTGATCGTTTTATGAATCCATTCCGGAAGAGGCGGAATCTCATAAATGGAATATTCCGGAGTAAGCTCGATATAATCAAAAACATGGTCTGTACTGTAACGAACCGCCGTCTTCTCAGCGATATCACGGTCCGGATAGATGACTTCATCTGCTCCATTTCTCAAAAGAAATTTCGCATGAATATCCCTGTTTGCCTTACTGATTACCCGCCTTCCCCCCAGTTCCTTCACCAGACTGGTAATTTCAAGGCTGCTTTGAAAGTTGGTACCGATACACACAAAGCAGATATCGAAATTAGAAATGCCAAGGCTTCTTAACACTGCTTCATTGGTACAGTCACCGATCTTTGCACTTTTCACGTAGGGAAGTAAATCCTCTAAGCATTCTTCCTTCTGATCCACGATCATAACATCATTGCCCAAACTTGCCATATTAATGCAAAGATGATGTCCAAACCGGCCAAGACCGATAATTAAAATTGATTTCATAAAAATACCCCTTTTCTTTATCCTACGTTAATCGCTTCTGCGGGCTGTTCCACATGAGCTATTTTGTGATTTTGTACAAACGCAAGTGCAAATGACAAACTGCCGATTCTTCCGCAGTACATGAGCAAGATGATGATCACTCTGGAAAACGTGCTTAATTCCCTAGTAATTCCAGTTGTCATACCTACCGTTCCAATAGCCGAAAATGTCTCAAATAAAATATCAGAAAAACCAAGAGACTGATTAGCCATAATTACCAAAGCAGCGGAAAGTGCCAGAAACAAATTGATCGTCAAGATTGTTCCTGCCCTCCTAATGGCCTCATCCTGGAGGCGTCTTCCAAATACATTGACTCCATAAGACTGTTTGATATTGGAATGAACACACATAAGAAGCACAAACAGGGTTGTGGTCTTAATTCCTCCGGCAGTAGAACCCGGGCTTCCTCCGATAAACATAAGAATGATGGTAAGAAGTTTACTGCCATCGGTCAAAGCATGGGTATCCGTGGTATTAAATCCTGCTGTTCTGGCCGTTACAGAGCTGAACAGGGATGTAAGTATCTGACCACTTACGTTCATTCCAACTAAAAGATTGTTTCTCTCAAGTAAATAGAACAGGAGACCTCCTCCAAATACAAGAGTAAATGTAGTGACCAGTACGATTTTGGTATGAAGCATATATTTATTGAAATGTAACCGGTTCCTATAAATATCGTCCCATACGATAAAACCAATGCCGCCGATTATTATCAATGACATAATAACCAGATTAACCAGCCAGTCATCGTAGTATGATAAAAAAGAGTTATAAGGTTCTATCCGTCCCATTAAGTCAAATCCTGCATTACAGAACGCTGATACGGAATGAAAAATGCCATAAAAAACGCCTTTTAAAAATCCATACTGGGGAACAAACCGGATTGATAATAAAATTGCTCCTGCACTTTCAAACAGAAAAGTCCCTTTTATGATCCTTTTTGCCAGCCTTACCACTCCTCCGATCTGAAGGGTATTCACACTTTCCTGCAAAAGACCACGTTCCCTCAGACCGATTTTGCGTCTTAGTACGATGGAAATAAAAACTCCCACTGTAACAAAACCAAGTCCGCCGATCTGTATCAGGGTCATAATCACAATCTGTCCGAAAAGCGACCATTGCGTCCATGTATCCCTGACTACCAGACCTGTTACGCAGGTAGCGCTGGTAGCTGTAAACAGACAATTGATAAAATTCTCTGACTGCCCGTCCTTACTAGAAAAAGGGAGCATTAAAAGAAGTGCTCCTGCTAAAATAATTCCCAAGAAACCATAAGCCAGATACTGAGTCTGGCTCACGTTCCACTTAAAACGTTTTTTTCGTTTTTTATCCATGATCGTGCTGCTGCCTTTCCTTTCTTACGGCTGATTCATCAGCATAGTATAGCACATTTTTTTCTAAAGGAAAAGGTAAGTTTTTAACATCTTACAGGTAAAATCAATTCTTATTTTTTACATTTTTCTGAATCTGCTGACTGGTCTTTTTCACAAGCTCCGAAGGCTCATACAGGTCTTCATCGAACAAAAACTGATGAAGGCGTTTCACGTTTTCCTCCAGAGTAACCGGTATGACACAATCCCTCTTATTAATTTTAGCATC
The DNA here is from genome assembly GCA_029256305.1 of Lacrimispora sp. Taxonomy (GTDB): domain Bacteria; phylum Bacillota; class Clostridia; order Lachnospirales; family Lachnospiraceae; genus Lacrimispora. The sequence goes on from JAQSYE010000173.1 coordinate 3,841, forward strand.
AATCATTTTAGTCGGAAATCCTTCGTTTTCCGTCAAATGAAATCTCTTTATATTTTTCATAATTGGAATCATATCTTTCATTCCAATACTTGTTGATATCTGTGGCAATATGGCATTTGCCAAGCGGTTTAAGGTTGGTAAATCAGCTTCTCTGGCTTTTTTCAGTGCCAGATTGGCTACTTCCCTCTGCCTTTCTGTACGCTTAAAATCCGTATCTATTTTTCTGAGCCTGGCATAAGCAACTGCCTGAACCCCATCTAAATGGTTGGGGCCCTCTTTTTTCAAATGATGGGATCCCACACCTGTTGATTCCACAGTCTCAGTAATAAATCCATTAATTAATCGGAATTCATCATGACTGACATTCACATCGATTCCTCCCAGAATATTAATAGCATCTGCGACTGCTTTCCAGGAAAAGGAGGCATAATCATCAATATTAATATCCAGATTATCGGTCAGTGCTTCTAACGCCTGTGCGGGACCTCCGATAAAGTAGGCCTCATTAATCTTGTCATAGCGCCCCTTATCATTTACTTTTAAATAAGTATCCCGGTAAACAGAAACTGCTCTTATTTCTCCTGTACCCAGGTTTATATTAAACAGCATCTGCATATCGGATCTGGTTCCTTTTCCCAAACTTCCATCTCTGGAATCCACTCCAAATACAGCAACTGTCCAATATCCTTCCATCTTTTCCTGGGTCTCAACGCTGATATTGGTATTTTGAATTTTAGGCATTTCCACTTCCGGCAATTGAGGGGATATATGAGCCACATTCCATGCATAACCCATCATTGTTCCGATTAAAGAAGCCCAGACCGAAGCTATAATAACCAGTCCCCACTTTAAATAATTCGAATTTGCCATGTTTCCTCCATCCTCTTCACAAAAAAAGAAGAGATCTTTTACGTATCTCTCCTTAATTTTCCATCATTTCGGATTTTTATTCAAAAACATGTCGAATCTCACTGGGATGGGAAATAATATATCTGGGTTGAAACGCTTCCAGCTCCTGCCTGTCCCGAAATCCCCATGTGACACCTACCGTATCCATCCCTGCATTCCTGCCTGTCTTCATATCTGTATTGGTATCACCAAAATACAGACAGGAGGATGGCTGCATTGAAAAACGTTCTGCCATCAGCAGAGCTCCGGCCGGGTCCGGCTTTACCTTTATTCCATTTCCTTCACCGATGATCTGGTGAAAATAATTTTTGCCGTAAACTGTCTCCACACATTCCACTGCCCGATCATGATCTTTATTGGTCAGCACGCCGATTTTAATCCCTTTCTCTTTTAAATAACTTAAGAATTCAGGCATACCGTCATATGCCTTCACTTTATAAAGGCAATTTTCCCGAAAAGTCTTCTCATATATAAGAATCGCATCCGCATAATGAACCAGTTCATTATCTCCTGAATACAAGAGCGCTCTTTCTACCAGCTTGCGATATCCATCGCCTACGAACTTTTTGGTATGAGCTTCATCAATTGGATCATACCCAAAGTTCCCCATAGTCAGGCTGATACTGTGCGTCATGGACTGGATTGTATCAATAATGGTTCCGTCTAAATCAAATATACAGCTTTTATACATTTTCTGCCTCCTCACTGCAGTACTTCATTTGTCTTTTCCATTCTTGCTCATAAAAATTGTACTTCCTGTCTGGCTTTTTATCAATACTTTTCCGAATTTTTTCGTATATCCGGTCCGTATTCGTCCATACTTTCAATATCCCATACAAATAAACAGGAGCATACTATGAATAAACATTACAGATACTGGGCTATTGGCCTGATTTTAGCATTCGCCTTCCTGATGATTGCTATCTTTACAGCCGTAAACTGGTACAAGATCCGCAAAGCAGCTCCGGAAAATCTTCCTTCTGTTGAAGTCAACCGGAATTTAGATAGCATTCTCGCAGAAAATCAAATACCCCTGTCTCACTGACAGGGGTATTTGATTCCTATTATAATTCAGACTGCAAATTTTTCTTCAAAGCTGCAAGCACGAAGCAGCCTGCAAATGACCCAACAATAATTGCAATCAGATAGCCAAATGGATTGCCAATTGTAGGAAGAACAAAGATTCCGCCGTGAGGTGCTCTTAAGGTGCATCCAAGTGCCATGGAAAGTCCGCCTGCTAATGCAGATCCGAGCATACAGGAAGGAATCACACGAAGAGGATCCGCTGCTGCAAAGGGGATTGCACCCTCAGAAATAAAGGACAGACCCATGATATAGTTAACCAGACCGGACTGACGTTCTTTATCTGTAAATTTCTTTTTAAAGAATGTGGTGCACAGCGCAATTGCGATAGGAGGAACCATACCACCTGCCATAACTGCTGCCATGATATCGAAATTACCTTCTGCCAGCTGTGCCGTACCAAATACATAAGCTGCCTTGTTAACCGGACCGCCCATATCCACTGACATCATGCCTCCAACCACTGCACCAAGTACAATTTTACTTGTTCCGCCCATACCGTTTAACAGACTGGTCAGACCGTCATTAATCGCTCCCACAAAAGGATTGATAAACGTAGTCACAACGGAAACAAGAAGGATACCAATAAGCGGATAAAGAAGAACCGGTTTAATTCCCTCTAAGGACTTGGGAAGCTTTTTAAATGCCTTCTTTAAAAACAGAACAATATAGCCGCCAATAAAACCAGCAAGCAGAGCTCCTAAAAATCCAGAGTTAACGCTTCCGCCCCCAGGATTTGCAAATGTAGCGCCCATCTTAGCAATCAGACCACCAACAAAACCAACCGCCAGACCGGGCCGATCAGCAATACTCATGGCAATGTATCCTGCAAGAACTGGAAGCATCATTCCAAATGCCTGTTCTCCGATTGTTTTCAAATAAGCTGCAAGAGGCGTGTTTTTACCAAAATTAGAAGGATCAATGGAAAAATCATCAAACAGGAATGCAAGTGCGATTAAAATACCGCCGCCTATTACAAATGGGAGCATATGGGAAACGCCGTTCATTAAATGCTTGTAAATGGAACGCCCGACCCCTTCCTGATTGGAGTCTTCTCCAGAAGATGCAGAACCATCATAGCGGTAAATCGGAGTTTCACTGCTCACTGCACGTTTGATGAGTTCCTCTCCTTTCTGGATTCCTTCAGAAACGGTAGCCATAACAACACGTTTTCCGTCAAAACGAGACATCTCCACATTCTTATCGGCAGCAATGATGATGCCGTCAGCTGCAGCAATCTCTTCTTTTGTCAGAGCATTGCCAACACCTTCTGCGCCGTTTGTCTCTGACTTAAGAGAAATTCCAAGCTGTTTGCCCTTCTGTTCTAAGTTTTCAGCTGCCATAAAGGTATGAGCAATTCCTGTTGGACATGCAGTTACTGCAAGAACGCGGTAACCACTCTTTACTGTCTTTGGTTTCGCCGCTCTTCCTGCTTCCTTTTCATCAATAAGACGTAAAAATTCTTCTTTTGAACCTGCACGGATCAAAGATTCCTTAAAATCAGGATCCATCAATAGCGTGGATAATTTAGACAATGCCTCCAGATGAACATCTGCCTCTCCATCCGGTGCAGCTATCATAAAAATTATGTTTGACAGGGAATCGTCATAAGCATCATAATCCACCCCAGCCGGAACCACAATCGCTGCGAGACCCGGCTCCTTTACTGCAGCTACCTTTGCATGAGGAATGGCAATTCCATCTCCCACTGCGGTACTGCCAAGTGCCTCTCTTGCAAGAATGCCTTCCTTATAGGCTGCTTTGTCCCGCAGTCTTCCGGCAGCATCCATCAAGTCCACCAAACGGTCGATGGCTGCTTCCTTACTGGAGACCTTTACCCCAAGCTCCACACTTTCCTTTTTCAGTAAGTCTGTAATCTTCATCAATACCCCTCCTTTAATAATTCATTATAAAGCTTTATTATATCTTCCTTCCCTGCAAGGCCTTCCGAAAATGCGGTGGCACTTCCAGCGGCGCTTCCAAGACGCAGAGCGTGTTCATAACTGCCGTTTTCCAGGAAGCCTGCAACAAAGCCTGCTACCATGGAATCTCCAGCTCCAACAGAATTTTTTACGGTTCCCGCGGAGACTCCCATCTTAAATACCTCGCCTTTTTCGGTAATCAGAACCGCGCCGTCTCCTGCCATGGAGATCAGTACATTTTCTGCACCTTTCTCCTGAAGGAGCTTCCCGTAATGAATGATTTCATCTACGCTTTCCAGTGTCACGCCGAACATCTCCCCTAGTTCGTGATTGTTGGGCTTTATTAGAAACGGATGATAAAAAAGAACGTTTGAAAGTAAATCACGGGTCGCATCCACAACGATGCGGATTCCCTTTTTATCCAGATACTCCATAATTCTCTCATAAATATCATCATTTAATGATGCGGGGATACTTCCTGATAAAATCAAGATGTCTCCTTGTGAAAGACAGTCAAGCTTTTCATAAAGCTGATCCACATCTATTTTCGTAATCACAGGCCCGCATCCGTTAATTTCTGTTTCTTCCCCGGATTTGAGTTTTACATTGATTCTTGATATTCCACGTTCAACATGGATAAAGTCACTTCGAAATCCCAGTTTTTTCACTCTGCGTTCAATCTCGTCTCCGGTAAATCCTGCGACAAATCCCAGTGCAGTATTTCCGTATCCCAGAGTGGCCAGAACGGTTGATACGTTCAGCCCTTTCCCTCCGCAGTAAATGTCTTCCTGCTCAGTTCTGTTGACGGATCCCAGTGTGAAGTTATCTACTTTTACGACATAATCGAGAGCTGGATTAAATGTTACCGTGTAAATCATATATCACTGCTCCTTCTATATATAAAATTTTATTTCATCCCCTCGTCTATACTATAATACGATTGTTTTATTTCGTCAATACGTTTGA
>JAQSYE010000174.1 GCA_029256305.1 Lacrimispora sp.
TCACGCATCACCATTATATCCAATGAACACGAATTGAGAGTAGATTGAATGAAAAAAACAGAAAGACAGAATGGAATCATTCATTTATTAAGAATACGAAAAAAAATGACTGCCAAAGAGCTGGCAGTCTATTTTGACGTGAGCGAGCGGACGGTATACAGAGATATTGATGCCCTCAGTCAGCTTCATGTCCCCATTATTTCTTATGAGGGACTGGGGGGTGGATACGAAATAGATTCTTCCTATTTTATGCCTAGTATTAAACTTAGCGAGCAGGAAATATTAATGCTTTTGATGGTGTTAAAAGCAGGGGAAGAGTTTCGCATTCCCAATATGGCTACGGATTATAACTTGCTAAGCAGTAAGTTACTTAACGTTTTGCCGGATGAAGAAAGGCAAAAGGCTGCTCAGGTGATATCACACATAAATTTTAATATATTGCGGATAATACCCAAGGGTTATGCAGCTGATGTGTTAAAACCCATATTAGAAGCGCTTTGGACATCCTGCGATCTGCAGTTAAGTTATTATAATCCAGAGCGAAACACCACAGAATCCAGGCGCTTTTCTCCCATAGAGCTGCAGTTTGGAGATGGGGGGTGGTATATTAACGGCTACTGTCATTTAAGAGAGGAAAGGCGGACCTTACGACTTGACCGAATTGTGTCAATTACATGCATGGATGAAGAAAATCATTATAGGAACAGGGAATTGCCCTTGCCGGAGCACGATAAGTTTCAGTGGAATACGTATGAACTGATTATTGATCCGGCTCTTTACAGGATCATCAAAGATGATGTTTATCTCCAATATACAGAGATACAATCCGTAGAAAGCGGGATTCATCTGACTGTCAGAACTCCTTATAAAGATGAAATATGTAATTTGGTTTTATGCCATCCGGACCAGGTGACCGCTTTAAAGCCAGAAGAATTCATTGAGGAAATAAAGAAATTAAGTAATAGACTATCTGAGAACTATTTAATGACGAAGGAGACTTAGATGAAGAAAGCAATTAGGATAACCGGGAAGCTGTTACTTGGGATCTTAGTGATTCTGGTTGGTTTGGTAATAATCTCAGCAGTAACTCACAATATTCTCAAACCGATGGAAAAACACAGATATAAAATCGGGAAGACCATAGATATAGATGGGAAGCATATGCAGGCTTATGTGACCGGCTCGGGAGAAAAGACGATAGTGTTATTGAGCGGACTGGGAACTGCCTCACCAATGATAGATTTTATGCCACTGGCAGAGCGATTAAGTAAAAATTATAAAGTTGTGGTTCTTGAAGGTTTTGGATACGGTTTCAGTGATACTATAAAAGTGGAACGTTCCAATGAAAATATCGTAAATGAAATAAGAACCGCGCTGAAAAAATTAGAAATAAGCGGACCATATATATTAATGCCTCACTCAATATCGGGGATATATTCATTGTATTATGCCACGAAATACCCGGATGAAGTGGAAGCGATAATTGGAATTGACGAGTCAGTCCCTAATCAGACAAAAATCCACAAAGACCCCAGTATGTCTCGCAATTTGCCGCTGCTTAACACATTTGGAATTATAAGAGATTTCACATATCTTTTGCCGGGAACTGATGATGGTATGAACAAAAACAATTATTATTCTGCAGAACAGATTAAAATTAAAAAAATGGCGACTGCATGGAACAGCGTAAATGTATCTGTGGTAAATGAATTTAACATGGTAAATACCAACACAGAAGAATTATATGATGTAAAATATCCGGAGAATCTGCCTGTCCTTGCAATTTTAGCAAAGGATTCGGAATATCCTGATAAGGAATGGCTTCCACTTCATGAACAGTTAATTACGAATCCCACCATACAAAAGATTGAAACCCTCCCTGGTGGTCATTATCTGCACTGGACAAATGCCGATAAAATAGCTGAAATGGTAAAAGAATATCTATCCACAAGTCTGAAGTAATAAGGGAAACCCCGAATTTTAACCATTAAATATGAAATAACAAATAAACTCTGACACTCTTATGTCAGAGTTTATTTGTTATGCTGATGTAATACAAAGAAACGCTGACACAGACAAATAGGAGGAATCAATATGATTTATACAGCAAGAGGGGCTATTCATAAAGGAGAACTTGGGGTTACTTTAGGGCATGAGCATATTAAGTGGGAAACAGACGAGTTTTGGGCAAACAGCATGTATTTTGACAAGAAGTATCAGGTGGAGAACATAGAAACGGACATGAAACATATCATCCCCATTATGCTTGACATAAAAGCCAGGGGCGGAAAAAGTATTGTAGAAACTTCGCCGCCGATTGGAGGGCAAAATGTCAGATTACTAAAAGTGTTATCAGAACAGACGGATATGCATATCATTCCCTGTACTGGCTGGAACATGACGAAACAGTTATATGAAGTATTTCCCGATCATTTTGAAGAACAACTGGCAAACCGCTGGATTAAGGATTTTAAAGAAGGTCTGGGCTGCATAGATGGCATTGTTATTCGGCCTGGGCACATCAAACTGCTGCTTGACAAGGGGGCATTATCCAGCGTAGATAAGGCTATGCTGATTGCGGCGGTGAGAGCCAGTAAAGAGACAAGTCTTCCTATTCACTGTCACATCCTGGAGGCAGAGATGGTTCATGAAGTAATACAGGTACTGAATGGGGTAAATGCAGACTACAATAAATTTCTTTGGGCGCATGCGGATCGCGATGCCAACAGGGAAACGGTGGAATTGGCAGCAAAAAAAGGTATGTGGATTGGTATTGATAATATCAGGAAGGGGACAAGTGCCCAAAAGTTTGAGCTGTTAAGCTATATTATTTCACTTAATTACGGCCATAAAGTGCTGCTTTCACAGGATTACGACTTCTATTCAGAAGGCAAAGAATCAATGGATCATCACCCCTGTACATCGATTTTTGATGAGTTTATTCCCTATTGTGTTGCCAACGGAATGAACAGACAGGAAATAATACGCATTATGACAGAGAATCCTGCAAATTTCTATGATGTAGATGCAATATGATGTGATAAGAGAGGATATTTAGATGTATAAGGTATTTATAATAATAGGTAAGATCATTCTCTGGGCCTTTTTTGCCATTATTTCATTATGTGCAATTTCAGGAATTTGCCAGGCACTCATCATGGTATGAGTAATATAAGATTTTTACAACAATAAAAAATCAACCGTTACAATCAGCCAAACGGTTGATTTTTTTATTATTACAATACCGTATGATATCCGTAGTAAACAAATAAGGAGACAGATGCTATGGATAATCTAATGTCAGTCAGTAATTTAAAAAAGAGCTTTAAAGACAATATTGTTCTGAAAGGAATCAGTTTTGAGATACGCCGGGGAGAAGTGCTTTGTTTTTTAGGTCCCAATGGTGCGGGCAAAAGTACTACCATTAATATTCTCACCGCTGTACTTGGCAGTGATGAGGGGGAAATCTGCTTTAAGGGCGATAAAATCAGTAAAAAGCTGCGCAATTATAAACAGTCCATCGGCATTGTTCCTCAGGATATAGCACTTTACGAAGAGTTAAGCGCTGAACGGAATTTGAGGTTTTTTGCTTCTCTTTACGGACTTTATGGCACCAGACTGGACGATGCGGTAGAGGAGGCACTGATCTTTGCTGGCTTACAAGACCGTAGAAAGGATAAGGTAAAGACCTTTTCAGGCGGAATGAAACGGCGTCTTAATATCGCATGTGCCATTGCCCATCATCCGGAACTGGTGATTATGGATGAACCTACAGTTGGTATTGATCCCCAAAGCCGAAATCATATTCTTGCCTCCATTAAAAAACTGCAAAATCAGGGCATGACAGTTATTTACACGACTCATTACATGGAAGAGGTGGAAGTGATCTCTTCCCGGATTATCATCATGGATCATGGAACAATTCTTGCAGAGGGGACCAAAGAGAGTTTAAAAGAGGATATTCAAAACGAAAAGAGGTATATCATAGAGGTTGAGGAAAACGGTACCATCGGGCACGATGAATTTTTTGCCGTAGAAGGTGTTAAGTCCGTAAAAATAGATGGTAATACGTTTGAAATCACATCGTTAAAAGGGATAGAAAATCTCGACCGCATCATATCTCTGTTAAGTGATCATGGCGAAAAAATACGAAATATTACAAGCGAGGCTGCAAGCCTCGAAACGGTTTTCTTAAAGTTAACGGGACGCAAGCTGCGTGACTGAGAAAGGAGAGTTGGATATGCGTCGTTTTATAACTATTTTTATAATGGATTTCAGCAATTTATTTAAAAACCCGGTTCTTGTCGGATATAATACGGTATTTGCAGGTTTATTAATATTGATCCTGGGTTATTTATGCGGAGGGGATTATGCTGACAGTAACACTGCATATCAGTATTATACAGTATCACTTGTTATCTATGGTATGTTAAACGGAGCAATGACTGCATCCAACTGCTTTATGGAGCGGGATATCAAGCGGGCCAATCTTCGGATCATTTATTCCCCAGCAGGAGGTTTTTCGGTTTATTTTTCAAAAATGGCAGCTTCTTTTTTCTTTAATTATATCCTTCATACATTGCTGCTTGTGATTTTGTGCCCACTGCTTCATGTCAGCCTTGGGAGCAATCCAGTCTTTTTTATTCTGTTAATGGCACCGGTTGAGTTTGCGGCAGCTGCTCTTGGGATCTTTTTCTGCTGTGTGTTCCATTGTGAAGAAACCACCAGTACATTGCTTAGCACGATGATCAGTCTGCTGTGTTTTTTGGGAGGGACTTTCTTTTCCCTTGATGGAATGGGCAGTGTTCTGGCTTTTGCTACTAAGATTTCACCTGTAAAATGGCTGAATGAAGCTTTCTTTACTTTATCCTGTGACAACAATTTGCAGTATTTTTGGCCGGTATTTATTAGTGCTTCGGTTCTTTCTGTACTGCTGACATTGGGATGTGGATTATTTTTCAGAACGGAGGATTATATATGAGGACCTTTACGACTACCATTATTAACATTTATGAGCGGACCATTCCTCGCATTGTTTCACTAACTTTATTAACAGTATTCACCCTTGCCTCCATGGTGCTGGCAGTTCATTTGACGGATGTACAGCAGGTGAAAGGCCGGATTGTTCTGGTAACGGACCAATCTGCTGATACTTTGCCTACAAGCTCGGCAAGGCTAAACATTGTTGTATCCTCAGAAAAACCGCCTCATTCTGCACTGGTGGAGCAAAAATATGATGCTTATGCAACAATTGACGAAAACGGTGGTTATCAGGTTGAAACACTTCGCAGTGATAGCTATAAAAACATGGTGCTTACACTGCTTAAAAATCCGGATGCGATTCTTAAAGATAGTAGAACAGCCCGCGGCGTTGGCGCCAATATCATAGGTTTCATGATGATGTTTCTTCTGATGCAGGTTTTTGCCAATCAGTTTGCATTTGCAGATGACAAGGAGCAGGGGCAATTGCGGCGGATTACGGCAGCGCCGGTCTCCTTTGCAGGTTATCTTGCGGCTCATTGCATTTACTGCCTGTCCATGTTCCTGCCGGAATATATTCTGCTTATTATTTTAAAATACTGCGGATTTGATATTGGTTTCACACTTCTTGAGTATGCAGGTCTGCTCGCGGTAATGGGCTTGTTTGGCATTTCCTTTGCACTGTTATTAAATACACTGATTAATAAACCGGATAATGCCTCCATGCTTGGCAGATCCATCATTGTTTTAACATCAATGCTTGCAGGCAGCTTCTACTTATTCAGTAAAAAAAATATTTTACTGGATCTGATTATTAAGGTACTGCCGCAAAAGCAGTTAATGAATTTTGTTGAGTACATGGAGCGGGGAGAGGCGTGGCAGCACAGTTTTAGCATTATTTATGTGATTGCTCTATCCACTGCTTTGCTTGCGGCTTCCTGCTCCGTTTTGCGAATGAAGTATATTAAAAAGGTATGAAGCGAGACATTTCTTGTCAAAGCCGGCTGCCTGCATTACAATGATAGTAACAAATAAACGACAGGTGAATAAACGATGGAGCATTCCTCAGATATATTACTTCTCACTACAAAACTTAAAATACCGGCACTCCGCAAAAATTACATTGTGCGCCACGGGTTATTTGAACAGCTTTCTAAGTGCAGGGATATGAGTATTATCTTTTTAAGCGGTGGGGCAGGTACTGGTAAAACAACCCTTCTCTCATCATTTATTCATGAGGAGGAACTTAAAAATGTATGCTGGCTGTCACTGGATTCCACAAATACCAATGTGTATTCCTTCTGGCTTTATTTCACCGCATCAGTCAGCCCCCTCTTACAGGATGAAGGAAGTCTTTTAAATCTGATGAGAACCAATCCGGACACCAAATATATGGAGAATCTGCTGATTACACTGATTAACCGGTTATGGGGAGAAGAAGAGTATTACATGGTGTTAGATGATGTTCATTGCATCTGTGATGAGGCTCTCATACGAACCTTTGAGTTTTTTATTGAGTCAATGCCTTCCAACTTCCATTTTTTTATGCTATCACGGGAAGACCCGCCAGTCTATTTAGGTCCTATGGCAGTATCCGGCCGTTTGCTGTTTATTGATGGAAAACAGATGCAGCTGACTGAAGAAGAGGGAATTGCATTTCTTAAGGATACGATGAAGCTGGCGAGTAGTGAGGAAGAACTGAATCAGTTAAACCACTTTGCGGAAGGATGGATTGGAGGCCTGCAGCTTGCGGCAGCGGCCAAAGCGGCTGGAAAATATTCCGGCCAGCTGCTGCGTGCCGGAGGCGGGATTGCTTCCCAATACCTGACCCGTGAAATTATAGATGCGCTTACGGAAAAAGAACAGGATTTTCTTATCAAAACAGGATATCTGTCTTATTTTGATGCGGACATATGCAATAAGTTGTTTAAGGGCTTTACAAAATCGGATTTTGATCAGATGATGGAACGGTTCATGGAAAAAAATCTGTTTCTTATCTGCCTTGACGAGCAAAACGGAATATACCGTTATCACAATATTTTGTCGGAATATTTAAAGCAGCAGTTTCTCTGCTTTTCAGAAGAACAAAAAGCAGAATGTTACAAAATAACAGCAGGAGCCTTTGAAGAAAAAGGGGATTATGAGGAAGCCTTACAGGAGTATTGTGAGTCAGGCAATTATCAAGAGGTTCTGCGTGTGGCAAAAGCAATGGAAGGCAGGATAGAGGCGTGGAATTATCTTGATAAGGTTCCCATTGAACTTTTATTTCAGGATACGGATCTGGCTGCCCAATGCTTTATTTATAATCTGGGAAATCTCAATATGGAGCGCTGCCGTGTTATCTATGAAAAATTTAAAGAACTGTATCAAGATTCTGACTTGTTTAGCATTGTTGAATTCGCGCAAATCTATTTTACCAATGAGATTGGGATTTTGCCTCAATCTGCTGCACTGACCGATAAACAGATTGAACGGGTTCCTTATGGACCTGTAGTGAAAGCGATGTTGTTGATTGAAAATGCTGGTGCACTATTAGAAAAGATGCAATATGAGGAAGCGGAAAACTGCATCATAAAAGGGATTAAAATTGCTTCCGGTTTAAATCCTTTTATCGGCTTTTTCGCGTATAATCAGTTAGGTCAGGTTTATGAAGAACTAGGGCGGTTAAATGACAGCTTTGCCTGCTATGCCAAATCAAGAGAAGTGCTGAAACCGATGAATGGATTAATGGGAATAGAAACCAATTATTACTTCGGTCTGACCGGAGTTTATATGCGCAGGATGGAGCTGGATCAGGCGGAAGATGTGCTGGAACAATCCAGGAAGCTGTTGGAGGAACGTCATATTCATGCGGATATTGCCAACATGACGCTGGCTTACCATCTGGCTGAAATGAAGTTTCTGCGCGGTGATAACGATACAGCAGTTTTCTACGTCGAAGGAATTTTGTCCCAGTATCCCAATTATAGTGTGCTCACCCTGGGACGTCTGCTCTATGAGCTTGTGTGCATTGACAGGCTCTCGGAAACTCTTTCTGGTAATTTCTTAAAAGAGCTGGAGATCTCTAAGAAATATAGTCAGCAGCCTTTTATGAAACTGCTGCGTGCACGAATTCTGTTTAAGCGCGGCAGCACAGAAGAGGCCGTTAAAGAGCTCGAAGATATACTGATCGCATCCCGACTGCATCATAATAAGCTACGTCTTGTTGAGGCTGGGATTTTGAAAATATATATACTCTCTCATGTGCCGGCGAATGTAGCCAGTCAGCGGGAAATCAGAAACCTGTTGGTTGAAGCAATTCATTATGCGCAGGAAGACCGCATCCTTATGCCATTTTATCTAGATCGTAATACCTTGCTGCCTTTACTAAAAGATTTACATCAAAAATCAGCTGGCAGACAATTAATGAGCACTGCAGAAACTGCATTTTTAGGTGAGGCCATTGTGATCTGTGGAGGTCAGAATGTTAAGGAGAGTAAATCGGAGATATTGTCAGCCCGTGAACAGGAGGTATTAAGCCAGCTGTCTCTTGGCATTACCAATCGGGAGATTGCAGAAAACCTCTGCATCTCACAGGCTACGGTGAAGACCCATGTACTCAGTATATTTGGTAAACTCGGGGTTTCTTCCCGCATGCTGGCCGTAGAGAAGGCGAGGGAAGAAGGGCTTATATAAAATCAGCGAATTA
>JAQSYE010000175.1 GCA_029256305.1 Lacrimispora sp.
CTGTAATACCAATCCTTCTGTAAGAATCACATTCTCCCCAAAATCCGTTACTACAGAAAGACCAAACAGATCTTTATAGAAGGCCTTAGATATTTCTATATCTTCAACCGTCAAAAGTACATTCTTTAGTTTCATCTGTTCACTCCTTTTATGTTGTTGTTTCTAATTATACCAGGATGTTACCTACATTGTTAATATGTTGTTTTCATTATTGACAATTCTATTTCTATTTTTTAGAAATGTGAAAAGGTCAACTATAAAAAGAATATCAAATTAATTATTATTACCAGTAAAGTCTCCAAATGAGAACCACAATCAATAAAAAAACCACAAATTATATATACAAATCGAGAATAAAGTGGTAAAATTTATATAAAATCATTCGACATAATTCAACAAAATACATCAAATTTTAACATTTGCGGAGGACATGTTATGAACATGAATCATGAGGAGAATGCTTATAAAACACTTTCAGAAATCAATCTATCAGATGTAATGGAGATCAGTTTGCTTCAGAAATTCCTTGATAATTTTGCAGTCAGCATGAATTTAGCCAGTGTTGCTGTGGATCGTGAGGGAAACCCTGTTACAAATCCAAGTTCCTATACGAGAATCTGTGCAAATTACACACATTCAACAAAGACTGGAGATGACCGATGTGCTGCCTCTCACAAAAGAGGCGGTCAGGAAGCCGCCAGAACCGGGAGACCCTATATCTTTAAATGCCATTCCGGTCTGATCGATTTTGCAGCTCCAATCTTGGTAGAGGGCGAACTGATCGGTACGATTCTGGGCGGACAGACATTAAATAAAAAGCCAAACGAAGATGAATTCAGACGTGTAGCAAGAGAAATCGGAGTCAATGAAGATCAATACATAAATGCGCTTTATGAAGTGAATATCACATCAGAAAAAAGTGTACAGGCCGCTGCAGAGGTACTTTTTATTGTTGCCAATTCTCTTTCCCAAATCGGTTATCAAAAATATAAATTAAAATCCATGAGCAGGGATCTGGTAGATCAGTTTTCAGTTATTGAGGCGACCATGGAAGAACTGGCTTCCTCCTCCATTCAAGTCAATGAAAACCAGAATGAATTGAACAAAGAGATCTTAAATGTAAAGCAGATATCAGATCAGATCAACGTTATCCTCAATTCCATCAAGAGCATTGCTGACCAGACAAAGCTGTTAGGCCTGAACGCTTCCATTGAAGCAGCAAGAGCCGGTGAAGTTGGAAGAGGCTTTGCAGTTGTTGCCACCGAGATACAAAAGCTTTCCCAGAATTCAAAGGACACTGCGACGAAGGTTGTACAGCTGACCGAAGACATACAGAAATCAATTACCAAGACACTGGAGTTTTCCAATTCCACTATGAGAAACACCGAACAGCAAACATCGGGAATTGAAGAAACTACTGCAAGTATTGAAGAGGTTTTAGCCTTAACAAACGAATTAAATAAAATGGCGAATACGAAATAAAAAAGCACCGGGAAATGATCACCTTCAGACGATCATTCCCCGGTATTTTATTTTGTTCTTCTGTATCAATCTTCACTTTTATTGCCGAATATCCATTCGTACATGCTATTGTGCGCTGATGGTATCTACTATAGACATATTGCGAATGCGCTTTGCCGGTCCTTGCACGGCTATAATAACAGATAGAATAACAATTGCAATTATGATGATTATTTCTACAAATGGAATATTCCATTGTTCGCCCCAATGAAATGTTACCAGCTTTGCAAATAAAAACTTATTCAGTAATAAACCAACAATAACTCCGCAAAAACTTCCAGTGATTGCATATGTTAAGGCCTCCGCAATTATCATTTTTATTAACTGCCGATTACTTAGACCAATGGCCCGAAATGCACCATATTGTTTCATACGGGCTAAAACGCTCATTGCTATGCTATTTACTATGTTGAAAATGGTAATTAATGCAATCAGGGTCATAAAACCATAGATAAATAATGCAAACGAGTAATAAGAGCCTATTACACTTTGGTTGCCAGAACGTTTATCGGAGAAGGTGACCTGTGATCCGGCTATTCTATGAATTTGATCCACATCGGACTCTGTTGCATTCTTAGATAACTGCAAATCAATAATCGTATAATCCGTCTGACCAATCAGTTGCCTGAATGTATTCTCAGAACAGATAATGGTTCCGACACCGGGCGCGCTGTTAAAGGGGCTGGAAGAAAGTAAACCAGTAATGATAATATTTTGGGATTTATTTCCTATGTTCAGCGTAACCGTATCTCCAACCTGCGTTGTATTCTGCCGACCAAAAACAACCAGCCCGGTATCGTCCCTGTGCTGTACCTCATCTATAGAACCAGTCAATAAATAATCCTTTGCCCACTGAAACTGGTTTTTCTCATAAGAGATCAGATCTACCGTCTTCTCTTCCCCTTTTACTGTAACGGGCACGTTGTAAGCAAACATTCGTCCATATGCCCGCTTGACCGCTTGATTTTTCCGGACTCTTTCTAATAAGGCGCTGTTGATGGAACAGCTATTGTCAGGGCTTACAATCGATAAGTCCGGTGTCCACGGCTTTAAGGGAGTGAGCGTATGGTGCATAAAATCTATCGTGACCGAAAACGAAAGGAACAGAATTATACTGAGAGAAAAAGACCCTACCATCAAAGCAAAATTCTTCTTACTTGATTTTGCGTGATGAATACCAAGTGACGTTTCTATTTTAAGAAACGGGATGCTGACGGCGCGATGCACAGGGCAAAAATTATTTGCATTTCCTGATACAGCAGCTAACGGCGAAACTCTCGCTGCTCTTTTTGCAGGGGAACGGGCAGCGAGAAGAACTGTCATAACACCCACACAGATACCAGCAAAGATGCTTGGCAGGCTTATACCAAAAACAGGCATTCCTGTAAAATACTTTGGACTGAGATAACGCAGCATCGCACATAAAGCCCAAATTACAACCATTCCCATTGAAACGCCCAACGGAATCGCCAGCTTACACCAGCCAAGAGCTTCCTTTATGACAAATCGCATAACCTGCTTCGGGGTCGCGCCGATACAACGCATCATGCCAAAAAATTCCGTTCGCTGGGCAACATCACTGTTTAAGCTGCTTGCAATCATCATTATACCAGCAAGTAATACCAGTAAAAACAGAACAGTCGCTGAACCATATATTTGCAGCATGAAGGAATTACCGCTTTGACCAAGTAAGCCCAGGAGTTTTGTGTTTTCAGAAATCTGCTTATCCGATAAGCCAAACTGAGATTTCATATCATTGATCGTTTTTCTTATATTACAATGTGTGGAAAACTGTACGTAATAGACACTATTAAAATCAGCAGGCTCACCATTTGTAACTCCAGGATATATGGAACGAAATTCATTGGTTGTCAAAAAAATGCCGTAGATATCTTCATCCATTGTTTTGGTGAAATTATTTGAAAAGCCGGAAATTGTAAATTGCAGACTTGTTCCATCAGGTGTATCTACTGTAATCTGATCTCCAATTTGCAGCCCCAGCATAGCCTTTGCGCTTTTCGTTACCATAGCCTCATTGTCCTTTTGAGGAAACACGCCTTCCTCAATGACACCGGTCTGCATTTGCGTAGTCCAGCTTTCTTCACTTCCGCAAATGACAGCATTCTTACCCAATAAAGTATAACCCTGATCCCCATTATAATTGAGAACACCATACCAGGAAGAAGCTGTTACCTCCGGACGCGTGGAAATCAGCTTTGCCTCATCGTCACTTATACCCTTGAATGCTACATGCCAATTTCCATCCTCTATATGCGCCTGCATGATCTGACTATGTATAAACATATCCGCCATACCAAAGATTATCGCAACTAAAAATACAGCCAAAACAATACAGAATACAGACATTCTTTTTTGCCTTTTATGGACTTTGGACGAGATAGTGACAAGGTCAAGATAACTTTTCATTCTCTTTTCCTCCCCAGTCCGTAAGTACACCATCCGACACACGCAGCACTCGGTCGGCAGAGACTGTCAGATTATTATTATGAGTAATCATTAAAATAGTCTGTTGATAGAGACGTGAAGCCTTGACCAGCAAATCTACCACATCCTGACTGTTTTTACTGTCTAAATTTCCAGTCGGCTCATCAGCAAGTATTAATTTCGGTCTTGTGATAAGCGCCCGTCCGATGGCTACCCTCTGCTGCTGTCCACCGGATAACTGATTTGGCAAGTGATGACGGCGATCTTTTAGTCCTAAGACCTCCAAAATTTCATTCACTGCGGATAGTTCCGGTTTCCGGTAATCCAGAAGAATTGGAAACATGATATTTTCCTCTACATTCAATTCCGCAATTAACTGAAACGATTGAAATACAAAGCCAATATTACGTCTCCTGAAAATGGTACGTTGTTCTTCCTTCATAGAAAACAAATCTTTTCCTGCCATGCGGATGTGTCCAGAGGTAGGGGTATCCAAGGCTCCAAGGCAATTTAACAACGTACTTTTACCTGAACCAGATTCCCCGACCACCGCCGCAAATTCTCCCTGCTCCAATGTAAAAGAAACATCCTTTAAGGCATTTACCTGGTTTTCACCTTTCCCATAAATTTTTGTTAAATGCTGAACGTTTAATATCTCCATTTAAATACCACCTTTCCCGTAAAGGATAGCAGGAACACCTTACAATCCAGTGAATTACAGCTTACATTTCCGTAAGGAATGAAAGGATAAATACAGTTCCCTCCTGCAAAGTACTTTGAACAGAGATCATACCCCCTTGCCCCTCAACAATGGACTTCGTCAGCGACAGACCCAGGCCCACCCCCTGTGTATCCAAAGATCTTTTACTACGGTAAAAGCGTTTGAAAATATGATGTAAATCCTCTGTGAGAATTCCAGTGCCATTATCGGATATAGAAATACGGATCATTGTAGGAGTCTTCTTCCACGAAATATGTATTTGGCCTCCAAAACGGGTATGATCCAAAGCATTTTTAACGATATTTCCAACTGCTTCGCTGGTCCATTGCTTATCACAAACGAAAGTCTCTTCTGATGATTTGTCTATAATAATTTCTTTTCCCTCACTGGCGGCCCGTGTAGTCAATTCATTAATGGCCAGGGAAACTAATTCTGATACACTGCAGCGTTCCTTTTCAAAGACAATACTGCCAGCATCCAGACGAGTGATCTTTAGCATGGAGAGAATCAGCTGTTCCATACGTTTCAGCGCCAGACCTGTCTTTTCGGAATATTCTTTCACTGTTTCAATATTATCCGGTTCATCGGAAATGATTTCGTGATACATGGTGAGAGCGGCGAGCGGTGTTTTTAGCTGATGTGATATATCTGAGATTGTATTTTTTAAAAACTCTTTTGTTTTATTTCCTGTTTCATTTTTAGATTGTAATATCATGGAAAGCTGTTCTACAGAAGCGAAAAGACGATAGATCGTTCCCTCATTCATTTGCGGCATATGGCAGGAAAAGTCCCCCTCTGTAAAGCAGTTAATCACCTCTGCCGCCTGCAGATAGAGCTGTTCCCTGATACATAGGAATTTTAATATACCACTTAAAAGCAAGATAGACAGAAGTCCCCCTATCATGAGCATAGAATACCCTGATACATGTTGAAACTCAGCAATAAAAGGAAGAAACCTGATAGCAGTATGTTTTGTTACACCAATTTTATTAAGCAAATCCGTTCCATCCTGGCTGGCTGCCGAACTCGTGATGGCTTTCGCGATCACATCTTCTGAAACCCCCTGCTCCAGGAGAGAAGTAACAACCGCATTATCATGAGATAAAAATAAGTCTTGTACGAGTTTCCCCTGTGCTTCATACAATCCCACGCTGCACAGAATAACCAGAAAGATGAAAAAAAGAAGAAAAATGCCAAAATTTCTTACCTGTTTATCACGAAAGATATTCATTCAGATACCTCATTCCATTGATAACCGAATCCCCGAACCGTTGTCAAATGTTGAGGGTTGGAAGGGTCAGCCTCAATTTTCTCACGGAGCCGCCTTACATAAACAGATAGAGTATTATCGTCTACAAAATCACCTGTACTGTCCCATAATTCATTTAAAATGCTGCTGCGTGTTGTTACCCGGCCGGCATTTCTCACAAGCAGGCAAAGAAGACGGTATTCTGCACTTGTTAAATCCAGCGTTCTTCCTCTCAGCAGTACACGGCTTCCCAACAGATCTATCAATATATCACCACGTTCAATTACGGTATGATTGTTTTTATTGGCATTTCCAGTCCGGCGTAGCAGTGCACGGATTCGGGAACACAATTCTCCTAACTTAAACGGCTTTGTTACATAATCATCACCGCCGCTGTCTAACCCTCTGATGATATTAACTTCTTCATCAGATGCAGTTAAAAATATAATCGGTATCTGATTCCCCTGTTTCCTTACTTTTTCACAAACTTCAAAGCCTGTTCCATCGGGTAAAGTCACATCAAGAATTAATAAATCATATGTGCTGATTGTAGGAAGATGGCTCAGTGCTTCTTTCATTGTACGTACAAGGTCGACTTCGAATCCATTACGCTTTAACGAGTATTTTAAGCCGTCCACTAAACTAATATCATCTTCTAAAAGTAAAATTCTATTGCTCATTATCTGACCTCCAAATACTACAACGGTTTTTTCAGGCTGGTTCCAATATTAGTTATACCTTATGTTAATGTGAAAGAACAAGCAGAAATTCAGAAATGATATCAGGATTGTATTAACCGTTCATTTGATGTAAGATAATACAGCACAGCAGTTTATCATACAAAGCATTTAGTAAATATGACAGAGGAACAGAATCAATATGAGTAACCACAAAGAAAACAGGAACAGCATTATCAAACAGGGCAGTATTTTAGCTGTTGCGTCAATTATTGTACGCTTAATTGGATTAATTTACAGAATACCCATGGCTAATATCATCGGGGAAAAAGCAATGGGAATTTATTCTGCCGCTTTTGAAATATACAATATTATACTAATTCTTTCTTCCTACAGCATGCCATTAGCTGTATCAAAATTAATATCCGAAAAGCTGATACAAAAAAGGTATAAGAACGCCAACATTTATCTCCTCAACTGTCTGATTTTTTCAATCATTGTTGGATTAACGGCAAGCCTGTTTTTATACTGCAATGCTAATTGGATTGAAAGCAATCTGCTAAACAAATATACCGGAGTATCAAAATCTCTGAAAATTTTAGCTCCAACGATATTTATCGTATCTGTAATGGGTGTGTTCCGAGGGTTTTTTCAGGGAAAAAGCACCATGGTCCCGACAGCTGCCTCCCAGGTAATTGAACAGATTATAAATGCAGTTGTCAGTATTGCAGCTGCCAGCTATTTAATTAAATTAAACAGTTCCTCCAATGAAGTGGCGGCCTGGGGGGCTGCCGGAGGCACACTGGGAACCTGTATTGGAGCATTATCCGGATTGCTGTTTCTTATATTTATATTTATTTTGTATTCACCCAATATACGAAAGCAGCTGAGAAGATACAATGGAGAACAGACGGACAGTATTAAAATCATATATCAGTCCATTTTCATAACAGTAATTCCTATTATATTAAGTCAGACTGTATATCAGATAAATGGCGTCATTGATATATCACTTTTCAATAATATACTTGGCCGCAAGGGCCTTTCAGAATCTGAAATCAGTATCCTGCAGGGTAACTACAGTACATTGTACAAGCTGTTAATTAGTGTTCCTATTGCCATCTCCAGTTCATTTGGAGGTTCAATGATTCCAAGCATTGTAAGCTCATATACCAATAAAAAATATAATGAGACAATGAAGAAAATATCAAGCGCAATCCTTTTCAATATGAATATCGCCTTTCCAAGTGCCATTGGATTAATGGTCTTAGGAAAGCCTGTTTTAAGCATTTTGTTTCCCAGATATAATGTTGAATTAGGCGGGAATTTATTACTTACCGGTGCAGTCGCTATTCTGTTTTATGCTTATTCGACGATAACCAGTTCCACCTTACAAGGGATTAATAAGATGAAAATTCCAGTTATAAATTCAGCAGTCGGCCTGTTCATTCATATTGGCGTGGTCTATATCTGTTTAAATCATTTAAATCTTGGGATTTATTCATTGATCATCGGTAATATTATTCTCCCCTTTATAGTGATGATTTTAAATAGTCTGGCTTTGAAAAAATATTTAAGTTATGGAGAAAACAAAACGAAGATTTTCCTGAAGCCTTTTATATGCTCCATTATAATGGGAGTGATTTGCTATGCTGTCTATCATGGAATTTACTTCATTGTTAAAAGCAATTCCTTATCCGTACTCATTTCTATCATTGCATCAGTTTTCGCTTATTTTTATTTAATTTTGAAATTCAGGGGAATTAGCGGGTCGGAATTAACGGAATTCCCTGCCGGTCGTACATTATATCGGGTCGCCGATAAATTTCATTTAGTTAATTAAGATGACATCAGAGAAAGCCTCGCATTAAAACCAATGCAGAGGCTTTCCTGAAAAACTACCGCTTTATAAACATTCTCAAATTAATTCTTAGTTTTTTCCTGAAATGTTCTCATTCGATGGCAGGTTA
>JAQSYE010000176.1 GCA_029256305.1 Lacrimispora sp.
CACAAAAAAGACCTGGACCACAGCATCTTTTTCATCTTTTGCCATGGCGATAATATCCCGGTCTTCCATACCGCTGTCTGTGATCTTCTGTTTTTGGGCGATCTGTTTTACACTGGTTAATAAATCTCTGTATTCAATGGCCTTTTCATAATCCATCTCATCGGATGCAACCTGCATCTTTTCTTCCAGCAAGGCGATCACCGGCGCGTATTTTCCTCCAAGAAAATCAAGTACCTGACTGACGGATTTTCCATAGTCTTCCTGACTGATATATCCCTGGCAGGGCGCCTGGCACTGTTTGATATGATAGTTTAAGCAGGGTCTTTCTTTGCCTATATCCCTGGGCAGATTCCGAACACATGTTCTTATCTGGTACAGCTTATGGATCAGCTCAATGGTATCCTTTACCGCTCCTGCACTGGTATAGGGGCCAAAATATCTGCTTTTATCCTTCTTCATTTCTCTTGAAAACAGAACCCGTGGAAATTCCTCGTACATTGTAACCTTAATATAAGGATAGGTTTTATCATCCTTTAGCATGGTGTTGTAACGGGGGCGGTGCTCCTTGATTAAATTGCATTCCAGCACAAGCGCTTCCAGTTCCGAGTCTGTTATAATGTATTCAAAACGTGCGATTCTCGACACCATCTGTTCGATCTTTGCCGTTTTATTTCTGCTGCTTTGAAAATACTGCCTTACCCGGTTCTTTAGGCTGATGGCCTTTCCCACGTAGATGATTTCGTCCCGCCTGTCGTGCATGATATACACACCAGGCTGGGACGGCAGTTTTTTCAATTCTTCTTCTATATTAAATTCGATGTGGTCCACTTAGTACGAATCACCTCAATCTTGTTCCGTCGTATTTGATCTGCAGTTCCAGATAACGTTCTACCGCATAGTACTTTTCTTCCGGTTCAGAATCCGTTCTACCAATCTCCATAATTTCACAAATGGCAAGCAGCTCTTCCGCCGTAAATTTGTCTTTATAGGTCCTTAAGACCTCCAGTTTCTCATGATACGTCTCTGCGTCAAGAAATGCAAGCAGATTTTTATTGGGACCATGATGTTCTTCTTTATTCTCCACTTCGTTCACTTCGCTGACCGGCTGGTCTGGCTGACTGGATTCGTTTAATTCCACCCGCTCAAACCGGTACTTTTGAGGAACATCCGGATATTTCTCATGATCCACCTCGCTGATAAACATGGAGAGAGGACGTACATAAACATCAAAGGTTCCGTACAGAGCCTGATAAACCACCATTTTCTCTCTGGTTTCGGAATGAATTGCAACTGCTGTCACCTGATACATCTTATCCTTAAAATGTCTGTAAAATTCTCCTGGTCTTGGTGTTCTCTCCATCGCTTTCCTCACTTTTCATTTCTGGAACCGCCTGTTGTTACAATCACCACAGGCGGCTTATTCCTTTTTTCTTTTTTCCCTGAAGCTTTTTCGGACTCTGTTTGCCGCCTGGCTGTCTCTTCTGCAGCCACCGCACCTTCCAGACTTTTCTCCGCCTGACTTTGCTTTATGACAGGAGCCTGTATGGTTTCTGCAGCCGATGTTTTCGATTCTTCCTCTTTTGTGCCCCTTAACTGAGCAATCCTGACTGCTTCCTTTTTCGACGCTTCTTCTGATAACAGTGCATCCCAGGTATAGCGGTTGGATGCGCTCCAAAGAATCCATTCATCATACCCTGCATCATAAACTGCCTGGATCTGATCTCTGACTTCCTTCTTCCCGTATGGAATGTAGTGATCCAGATAAGAAGCGGTAAAGTCCTGAAGCCAGGGACGTACGACGGCCTGGCTGACTCCCTCTCCACGGGTCTTTTTCAAATCAGACACAGAAAGCTTCAGGGCTGCCCGAATTGTGTCATATGGCTGGGTATCCGGATGATCGATTCCGAAATTACCGTCACCGTAGTGGGACGGATAGATCATTGGACAGATATAATCCAGATGGTTTGCCATATCACTGTAAACCTGCCCCACTGCCTGGGCATCCACGTTGCTGCCGATGATGGTCCCGAACACATCGGCTGAAACTGCGATGTTCTGGGCAGAGAGTTTGTCATAGGCGTACTGAATGAATTCTGTTATTATATCAGTCTTAGAACGTCCTTCGGTCTCTTCCTCGTCAAAGACCACCTGCTTCATGGAGCTGTCTGTAGCAAATCGAATGTAGTCAAACTGGACTTCATCAAAGCCCGCTCTGGAAGCCGCTTCTGAAACCTCCACAAGATAATCCCAGACTTCCGTACGGTATGGATTCACCCACGCAAGTCCCTTATTATCTCTGTGCAGACTTCCATCTTTGTTTTTTAAGCTCCATTCCGGCTTCTGTTCCGCCAGATAGGGATCCCGAAACGCAACCACTCTTGCAATGGTATAGATTCCTTTTGCTTTTAACTGCGCCATCATGGCAGGCATATCCGGAATATACTTTTTCTCTGCTCCGATTTCTTTCACAGTGGGAGCACCATCCATTCCAAACGTAATTCTGCCGTCATCATTCTTAACATCAATTACCACTGCATTGATTTCTGTACCCTCAATCTTGTCAAGGATGGCCTGGAAACCCTCCGACCCAGCCATATATCCGGAGATATAGATCCCCTTCACCTTCACCGGTGCTTTCTTCGGAAGCGCCGACACTTCCAGTGTCTCCTCCTGCTTGTCCGGCTGCCCGCCTTCACTGGAATCACCAGTTGCCTCGTCACTGGAAGGACCAGTATTCAATGTCTCAGGTGTACCTTTATATCTGCTGCATCCGGCTGCTACTAATGAGCATACAATTACTGCCAAAAGCCATCGTTTCATCATTTCACTTTCACTTTCTTTATGGTTTTTAGAGTCTTTTTGTAATAATTATTTAACATTTTACCACATTTTGTAAAATTTTCCAAATAAATATTAATATACCGGATGCAGCTCTTATTACATAATTTAAAAACCAGTTATTTCATAAACCGGATACTCCCGGTCAAAATGATAGCCTAGTTTTTGGGAAAGCGCTACAGAGCCTAAGTTATGGGCATCCCAGCTTGGATAAAGCCCTCTTCTTAAGCATTCTATGATAAGCTTTGCTCCGCAGGCTAATGCCAGCCCCTGCCGCCTGCAATCTTTCCTGGTATCAATCTCAATTTCAATACCACCTTCATAGACCGTATAGGAGGAAGCACCGGAAACCACCTGCTCTCCCAAAAGAGCGACGACTCCGATTCCCCTTTTTTTGTAATCTTCATAGTCTGCAAACTGGGAACACAAATCTCTGGACCAGTTCTGCTCCATTACCTGTCTGTAAATCTCCTCATCAATCATGCGAAGGGAAAAAGGGGGCGAAAGACTGTCCACCGCTCTTTCTAATAATTCCCGGTCAAAAACATCCGGCTCTTTCCTGATCGCATAACGGCTCTGCCTTCTGGCAGATGATTTCCAAACCTGTTCAATGGCTTGTGACCATGCCTCATCTTTGGGAACCATAATGATAAAATCAGAATCTCTTCCTGATGGTTTATTTGTAATTAATTCTGCGTTGGGCAGCCCAGAAAAAAAGCAGAAATCTCCGATTACAAGTTGTGCTGATTTAGGGTCTTTCTCTTTGTCAGCAAACGCTCTTCCCATGACATTTTGCAGACAGGACCAGATCAGTGTTTCCTCCCATCCAGAAAACAGAGGCTCCAAAATGGATTTATCCTTTATCTCAATGATACCCATAGTTCCTCCTGTTTCTTATGACTGCTGCCTGCAGATACATGCCAGTTCGTGGTCATTGACAACTCCCACTGCCTGCAAATAGGAATAAATGGTGACTGATCCCACAAATGACATCCCTCTCTTTTTCAAATCCTTTGATAATTGGTCAGAAAGGTCTGTTTTTACCTGGAAATTATCATCCTGATTTACGATGATCTTTCCGTCTGTAAATCCCCATAAATAGTTTGAGAAGGAACCGAATTCCTTTTGTATCTCCATAAATATGCGGGTATTCTTTACGGCAGCTTCCACTTTTTTTCTATTTCTGATTATGCCTGGATTCTCCATCAGTTCATTTAGCTTTTCTTCCTTATATGCGACAACCTTAACCGGATCAAATTCGTCAAATGCTTCCCGGAACGCATCCCGTTTTTTTAACACGGTAATCCAGGAAAGTCCTGCCTGAAAAGTCTCTAACAGAAACATCTCATACAGTTTCTGATCATCGTAAACAGGAACTCCCCATTCTTCATCATGGTATTTTACATAAATGGGCAATGACTCATTCACCCAAAAGCAGCGTTTCTTTTCCATTACCAGGCCAGCACCTCCGGTCCATCTTCTGTAATTAATACGGTATACTCCCATTGAGCAGACAGGCTTCCATCTTTTGTATAGATGGTCCAGCCATCGGAATCATCCTGTACTACATCAGGCTTTCCTGCATTCACCATAGGCTCAATGGTGAAAATCATTCCAGGGACCAAAAGCATATCCGTTCCCCTGGTTCCAATATGGCTGACCCACGGTTCCTCATGAAATTCCAGCCCTACTCCATGTCCGCCGATTTCTCTTACCACAGTGAACCCATTTGCGTAAATGTATTCGGAGATTGCTGCACCGATATCCCCCAAATGTCCCCAAGCTCTTGCTTCCTTTAATGCCAGATCCACACTTTCTTTTGTCACCCGGACCAGTTTTTCGGCTTCCGGAGTTACCTTTCCCATGCAGTACATTCTGGAAGCATCTGCGTAGTAGCCATCCACAATGGTGGTTACATCCACATTAATAATGTCACCTTCTAATAAAATTCGTTTGGGATCAGGAATTCCATGGCAGACTACCTCATTGATTGACGTACAGACACTTTTTGGATACCCTTCGAAATTAAGGGGCGCCGGGATTCCTCCCAGACGTATGGTGGCTTCATGAACCAGAGTATTTAAATCCTCTGTACTGATTCCGGGACAGATCTTCTCTCCTACCAGATCAAGGATCTGATTGTTTATAACGCCTGCATGGCGTATTCCTTCAATCTGGGCGGGTGTCTTAATCATAGAGTGATACGGCACTTCCTCTCCCATAACTTCATAATTCTCAAGCTTTCTGTCAAATTCTAAATGACAGGTTTTATATTTCTTTCCGCTGCCACACCAGCAGGGGTCGTTTCTTCCTATTTTAAGCATATTTCTCCTCCTTCTTACTACAACGTTTTAACACGTTTAGAGCCTGTTGTAAAGAGTTTCAGCCAAATATGGGCAGATAATAGCCATGGCATTTTCCGATCTTCTATGTTACAATCTTAAGTATTGTAAAAATGAACAAGTTACGGAGGGACAAATGAAATCAGGATTTGATAACAACAAGTATTTAACCATGCAGTCAGAGCACATTAAGGAGCGGATCAGCCAGTTCGGGGACAAGCTCTATCTGGAATTCGGGGGAAAACTGTTTGACGACTACCACGCTTCCAGGGTGCTTCCCGGATTTGAGCCAGACAGCAAGCTTCGTATGCTGATGCAGCTCTCTGATCAGGCAGAAATTGTGATTGCCATCAGTGCTGCTGACATTGAAAAGAACAAGGTCCGCCATGATCTTGGTATCACATATGATGTGGATGTATTCCGTCTCATTCAGTCCTTTACGGACAAGGGGCTATATGTGGGAAGTGTTGTTATCACCCAATACTCCGGTCAGAAAGCTGCAGATGTATTTAAGGGTAAGCTGGAAACAACGGGAATCAAGGTATACCGCCATCATATTATCGACGGTTATCCTGCTAACATCTCATTCATTGTCAGTGATGAGGGTTATGGAAGAAATGACTATATTGAGACCTCCAAACCGCTGGTGATCATCACCGCACCAGGACCTGGCAGCGGAAAGATGGCGACCTGCTTATCCCAGCTTTATCATGAGAATAAACGGGGAGTAAAAGCCGGTTATGCCAAGTTTGAGACATTCCCCATCTGGAATATCCCATTAAAGCATCCGGTAAATCTGGCTTATGAATCTGCTACTGCTGATTTAAATGATGTGAATATGATCGATCCCTTCCACTTAGAAGCTTATGGGTTAACTACTGTAAATTATAACCGGGATGTGGAAATTTTCCCGGTATTATGCGCAATTTTTGAGGGAATTTATGGAGAGTGTCCCTACAAGTCACCAACTGATATGGGTGTAAATATGGCCGGACACTGTATCGTGGATGATGAGATCTGCAAGGAAGCCTCCCGCCAGGAAATTATCAGACGGTATTATCAGGCATTATCCCGTCTGGCTAAGGACATGGGGTCCAAGGATGAGGTATATAAAATCGAACTGGTGATGAAACAGGCTAAAATTAACACGGAGATGCGGAAAACCGTAGGGGCTGCCAATGAGCTTGCTGGGAAAAATGGATCTCCTGCAGCTGCTCTTTTACTGGGTGACGATACCATCGTGACAGGTAAGACCACGAATCTGCTGGGAGCTTCTGCTGCTCTTTTGTTAAATGCAGTAAAGGCTCTGGGAAATATTCCTCACGATGTTCATTTGATTTCCCCTTCTGCCATTGAACCAATTCAGAAATTAAAGGTGAAGTATTTGGGAAGCAAAAACCCAAGGCTTCATACCGACGAGGTGCTGATCGCGCTGTCTGCTTCTGCCGCCACAGATGTCAATGCACAGATTGCATTAGAGCAGCTTCCCAAATTAAAGGGAACCGATGCCCACACATCTGTCCTGCTTTCTGATGTAGATGTGAAGACTTTTAAACGACTGGGCATTCATCTTACCTGTGAACCAATCTATGAGCAGAAGAAGATTTATCATTAAATTAAATATTTTCTACATTACTTTAACCCCTGATTCCTGGTTTATGCGTGGAATCAGGGGATTTCCGTTTTTCTGGTTTTGAGCATGAAAATGGAGCTGCTGCTTCCGTAGTAATCTACTTTTTCAACAGCTCCGATTTTGTTATGAATCACTGGTTTTGTTACTACTTATCTTTCTTCTCTGCGCTTATGGCTGATTGCCAGATAGGCCGCTAATAAGATTCCCGATACAATTGCTGCAACGCCCTGAATAGGCGTCCTGTCACCGGTCTTTGGAAGCCCGGCCAAGGGGATGTTGCCGTCGTCGATGGATACAAGGTTTGTTTTTTCCGGCAGATTTGCTAACGGAACTGGTACTGGCTCAATGGTAACAGTTGTGTCGCCAGGGCCTCCTGCCTGTCGGGTACCGGTTGTTCTCGGTCCACCGCCAGAGCTGCTTCCACCGCTTCCGCTTCCGCCACTGCTTCCACCACCGTTGTAACTCCACAATGCGGTGTAAACTGCATCTTCTGTTACTGTCTTTCCGATTTCTTTATTCCAGCCAATAAAACTGTAGTTCCCGTTTGCCGAGGTCTGGCCTTCAAATGCAGGAATCGCATCGCCATAGTTGAGACCTGTGTTTGTTTGAGCTTTAAATGAGCCATGCTCCCCAGGATTATAGGCTACCGTAAACTGCTGTTTGAAGTAAACCCTGAGAACCATCCCGCCATCGCCAGCTACTGTTGCCTCAAATACATTGGCTGCATTTGAATCAAGTATATACCCGGTTGATCCTGTCTTATCAGAATCAGTTACGGCTGCTAACGCATCCGTTGTTCCTGCTCTCAATGAAGAATTATTGGGCTGTGCCGGATATTTTCCTTTATTCTCGTAGTAGAATTCTACTGTATATTTTGTGCTGGTTGAAGAAATCCATTGTGCTACATAGGTGTTGTCTGCTGTAACAACCGGTTCAAGCTTGGGACTCCAGCCTGCAAATACATAACCAGGCTTTCCTGTTGGCTTCCCGTCATATTCCGGAGTTGTTGCGTTGTAGTTCAGGCCTTCCGCTTTCTGAATATCAAAGGTTCCCTGAGTTCCAGGAGCATAAGTTACCGTGAACTGCTGTTTAAAGTAAGCCTTAAGAACCAGACTACCATCACCAGCTATTGCTCCACCTAATACATTTTCTTTGCCTTCATCAAACACATAACCTGGTTTCTTTATTTCTTTGTCATCAGCTGTCACCTCAGCCGCAGATTCCGTATAACCACTTCTGTTATATGAATAGGTCGGCTCCTCCGTATATTCTCCATTTACCTGATAATACAAGTTTACAACATAATCAACCTGCACCGGATCATAATAAACGTTTATTACATGATTTTCCTGGGTGATGACCGCCGGTAGTTCTGGACTATATGGTGTATTTGACAATTGATAGCCAGCTTTTGCTTTTAATTGCACTTGACCTACAGTTGGATTAGCTACCAACACTTTCAGATTTTCCTCAGCCGCACTTTCCTCACTATTATTATAGAAATATTTGATTGTGTAATTAAGTGTCTGATCTTCATCTACTTCATAGTACACAATTTTCTGATTCAGACCCGCTGCCGTAATTGTCATGCTCGTTGGCTGTGCCGGATTGGTCACCAGCTTGTAGCCGGTATCTGTCACTGACTCATTACTCCAGGTAAATGTTCCTACCGGTTCACTTCCTGTCCGTGGCTCAAGACCTGGTACTGCAGTTGTCGTATCT
>JAQSYE010000177.1 GCA_029256305.1 Lacrimispora sp.
AATTTTCTGTGCCCCACTTGTCAACACTGATTATTTCATATCAAGAATCTTCTGATATAATTCTGCATTATCCTTTGTGTTCTCAGCAATAACGTCCTTACAAGCTTCCTGCCATGGTGTAATGTCTTTTACTTCAACGATATTGACACCATTTTTCTTCAGACCGTCAAGTACTTCCTTCTCAGCATCCTGAGAAAGTTTCTGATTGAAGTCAGAAGCATACTTGGAAGCTTCAGTTATAGCCTTCTGCTGATTTTCAGTTAATTTATCCCATGAAGCATCTGTAATGATAACCTGAATTGCACCAAGTGTATGTCCATCAAGGATTAAGTTGGGAGCAACTTCCTGGAACGCATTTCCTTTATAGTTGGCAATTGGCTGTTCAGCAGCATCAACAACTCCAGTCTGAAGAGCAGAATAAAGCTCGTTCATGCTTACTACTGTTGCATTTGCACCTAATGCGCTTACCATACCTGTCATAACAGGATCACTGGAAACACGGATTTTTAATCCTTTTATATCGTCAATGCTGTTGATTGGCTTCTTAGAGAAGAAATGACGGAATCCTTCTTCGCCGTAGAATAAACCTCTTACTCCAAGTCCAATATCGTGCGGCTCCATTAAGAACTCAGGAGCAAGATCGCTGTTTACAAATTTCCAGTAATGATCACGACCTGCAAAGGTGTATGGTATTGATAACAATTTTGACTTATTTGCACCATAGCTGGTAAGTGCAAATGCAGAGATACGTGACATATTAATAGTTCCTGCACCTCCAAGCATGTTATCAAGAACATCGTTTTCTGCTCCCAGAACACCGCTTGCCTGTAAATCAATTTTAATGGATCCGCCGGACAGCTCTTCTACTTTGTCCTTAAATGCCTGATCGGTTTTTCCTACAATTGTATCCAAAGGATTTACTTCTGCATATACAAGTGTTACCTGTGGATCTGTGGAAGAAGCTTCTTTGGATTCTCCCCCTTTGGTTGTCTCGCCTGCTGCCGCAGTAGTGGTTGCTGCTGCAGTAGTACCCTCCGTAGCGGTATTATTCTTTGCAGTACCGCCGCATGCTGTTAATGATAAGGCTGCTATAGCAGCTAACATCAAAACACTCAGTCCTCTTTTTTTCATGATATAACCCCTCCTTATAAATTTCCTTTACTGTTGAAAACAATTATTTTCTTATGTTTCCCCAGCGAAATCATTCTAACACATAAAAAGTGATAAAACTACGGTAAAAAATTGCGAATCCTAGTATTATTTTAACATCTTCTTTACAGATCAGTTCCATTTTATTATGTAACATTAACATTGTTTTTATTAATTTCTTATCTTATTTGACATTTCAATCAAAAAAAGACCCGTACATCACGTACGGATCCTTTTCGTTTTTATTTTCTTATTCTTCCATTTTCCTTTTGTAGATCTCAATCACCTTTTTCATAGCTTCCTGGCCAGGTGCTCCAATTGTCATCCGCTTTTCCACACAGGTTTTTAAGCTGATGGCATCGTAAATATCTTCCTCAAAAACAGGGCTGATGGCTTTGTATTCTTCCAGAGCCATATCATCCAGGGCAATTCCTTTCTCTATGCAAAATAGCACAAGCTGACCTACTATTCCATGGGCATCCCGAAACGGAACTCCGTGGTTTACCAGATAATCTGCCGCATCGGTCGCATTGGTGAAACCGTTTTTCGCACTGAGCTCCATGATATCTTTACGGAAGGACATAGATGAAATCATGCCTGTAAACAGAGCCAGGCATCCTTTTACTGTATCAATGGCATCAAAGGTCAGTTCTTTATCCTCCTGCATATCCTTGTTATATGCAAGTGGAATCCCCTTCATCGTAGTTAAAATGGAAATAAGCGCGCCATAAACACGCCCTGTCTTTCCCCGGATCAGTTCCGCTATATCCGGGTTCTTTTTCTGGGGCATAATACTGCTGCCGGTACTATAAGAATCATCAATCTCCACAAATCGGTACTCATTGGTATTCCAGATAATGATCTCCTCACAAAACCTGCTTAAATGCATGGAGATGGTAGATAATGCGCTTAAAAGTTCAATTAAATAATCTCTGTCAGCAACTGAGTCCATACTGTTTAAAGTAGGTCCGTCAAATCCAAGAAGCTTTGCTGTATATTCCCGATCCAAAGGATAAGTGGTTCCTGCCAGAGCGCCAGATCCCAGAGGACAGTAATTCATTCGTTTCCTGATATCCAAAAGGCGGGAATAATCCCGGTCAAACATCTCAAAGTAAGCACCTGCATGATGAGCCAGGGTGATGGGCTGCGCTTTTTGCAGATGGGTAAATCCAGGCATATAGGTGTCCAGATTTTTCTCCATCAGAGCCAAAAGTTCTTTTAAAAGGCCCTTTACAAGGACTGTAAGCTCATCAATTTCATCTCTGGTGTACAGTTTCATATCCAGAGCCACCTGATCATTTCTGCTTCTTCCAGTATGAAGACGCTTTCCGGCATCTCCGATTCGTTCTGTTAAAACTGCTTCTACAAAAGAGTGAATATCTTCATGCTCCGCTGTGATTGTAAGCGTTCCGCTCTCTAGATCAGCGCAGATCCCATTCAGACCGCCTATAATTTTATCCCGATCCTCTTCACTGATAATTCCCTGCTTAGCCAGCATTGTAACATGAGCTATGCTTCCCTCGATGTCCTGATGGTAAAACTTCTGGTCAAAAGACAGGGATGCATTAAAATTGTGAACCAGCTGATTGGTTTCCTTGGTGAAGCGACCGCCCCATAATTTCATAATTGTTCTCCTCTTTCCTTAGTTAGTTGTATGAGTCCGCATGGGTTTGCGTTTTTTGTTCTTTCCTGCTGCCAGGCCTGAGAGCACAAGCAGTATGAATATGCTTCCTCCGGTAATCATTCCTCCGGTTTTTAAGCCCTGTGGCATATATTCCAACGAAACTTCATGAGTTCCGGCTGTCATATGAACACTTAAAAAGGTATCAAAAATTTTATAAGGCTCTGCGTCTTTTCCATCGATCTTCACAGACCAGCCTTTGTCAAACGGAATGCTCAAATACAAAAGTCCTGCGCTCTGAGCATCGACAGTTCCCTTAATCTGAGTATCTGTCCACTTCGTGAGCTTAAGTGGATTTTTATTTAATACCTGATAAACCGATTCAAGCCCTTGGGGAAGGAAACGGTAAGCACTGGCTACCAGATCCTGCTCATTGTCATCGTTTCGAAGGGTGATCTCTTCTCCAGATTTTAAATAACCAAGTTCCAGTAAATAACCGCGGCTCACGTTGTCAAAGTTTTTTGTCTTTTCTCCCAAAAGTGCGGTGACCTTCTCAACCTTTTTATTGCTGACAAAGACATAGTAATCTCCATCTGTATCAGGAGTAAACGTAAAGCTTTTACCCTTTATTTCACTTGGCACTTCAGAAAGCACCGGGTTTGCACCTAATCCCACAGATAAATCATTCTGAACATCTGCCGGGTTCGTCAGTTCAAGCTGCCAGTTATTCTCCACATCATAAGGCATCATAAAGCCTAGAGAAAGAGCATACGTATTCTTCTTAAGCTGCACCTCATCCTGAACCGATACGAGAGAGGAGATCTCATCTTCGCCGGCTTCTTCTGAGTACAGCGCATATTTCACAGCAAAAAGAGCATCAACCAGAGGTGTACTTCCTGTTATGCTGTAGGCATTGGTGGAACTTTCGCAACCAAGTTTCTTAAAAAATTTGGACAAATCCGCATTGGCCGTAGAAGAAAACAGGGACACGGAAGGGAAATTCATCCATGCGCCGTCATTCTTAGTCTTTCTTGTCACCTTTTCCACTCGATAGAAATCCGGGTTAGGCATCAGGCTTTCCGCTAAATCTATGGATGCTTTGTTATCCTTTACATAACTTGTACGGCTTGTGGTTGTCACACTTGTTACCGTGGTGTTAACCGCAGCTTCTAAAGATACCACGCCAAGCGCCAGTAAAACAAGCAGATTCCGGTTGGTTCCTTTCTGATAAAGACCAATTAAACCTGCATAGACTGCCAGAAAGATAATGGCAACATAAAAAATCGAAAAATGGAAAGCATCATCTGTCACAAGTTTCTGTGCCATAATCACAAAGATAATAGAAGCGAAGAAAGCTGTAACAACATGTTTCCAGGGGATATCGTGTAAATAAATATAAGCATGGTATCCGGCTGTCAGCATAAGAAATATATAAATAAAGGACTGCCTGCAGGGAAGGCTGTTGGGATAATGAAATCCATGCCAGATAAAATTCAGTACATTAACGGAAAAACTGGCGTAAAAAAACAGAATGAGAGAACACATAACAATCTTATCCTTCTGACGGATCTTCCCACAGCCAAGATATAACAGAAAAAATATAAGGATTGCCACACCACAGTAAATATTAGGCCAGTGATCCAGTCCGATTTCCGTTTCCACCGCAGGCAAATGTCTTGCAATCATATCAAAGATGGAAAAATAGGAACTGAATGTCTGGGGAAAACTAATATCTCCCGAAGCAGTCATCTTCATGGCATAGATCTCAGGCAGCAGTACAACAGCCGCCAATCCTCCCGCCAAAAGAGAATATACTGCGAAGTGAACGCAGTTCATCGCAACCTCTTTCCAAGACTTTCTTCCCTCCAAAATTAACAGCGCTCCAAAATAGAACACCATAAAAATACATATCATAATGGATATGTAATAATTTGACAAAATTGATAACCCCAGCGTAATGCAATAAAGAAAACACTTCTTTTCCTTTACCAGTTTTTCCAGTCCCAGCATAATAAGCGGGAACAGGATAATACAGTCCAGCCACATAATATTCCAGCTGTAAGCGGCCATGTACCCGGATAATGCATAAAAAATCCCAAAAAAAGCAATACCAAAATCAGCTGTCTTAAAATGTCTTCGTAAATACCAGGAAAAAGAAAGGCCACTTAATCCTATCTTTAAGACAATCATATATGTCATAAACTCAATGATATAATTTTTCGGGCAGAGTACGATCAGCCAGTTTAAGGGACTTGCCAGATAATAGGAATAGAGAGCAGCAAAATTAACTCCCATACCAATATCCCAGCTGTATAAAAGGCTGCCGCCGTGGGTCAGTTTATACTGGAATTCAGAGAAAAACGGAGCATACTGATGATACATATCCGTCCTTAAAAAGCTCTCTTCTCCAAATGGGAAGATCCCTCTCTGGGCAAATATGATGATCATGATAATCACAGGCACAAAAAAAGCCGCAATCAGACCGTCAGAGGTTTTTACAAGGCTTCCACTTTTATGCTCTTTCCTTTTTAAAGAAGGGGGTTCCTCGTCATAGAACGGTTCCTCGTCCCTGTTTTCTTCTTCATCCTCTTCCTCTGTGATTGTAAATTTATCATCAGAATAAAACTCACTGTCATCCTCAGAATCGTCGTATCCAAACAGTTCTTCCATTCCCTCTACCGGAACATCCAGCCGTATTACAGGCATGCGTTCACGATCAATTTCCACTTCTCCTTCGTCAACCAAAGCACCGATATCCTGTCTGTCACCCGGGGTTTTTCCTTCCCGGATGTCCTCGGTTCTATCTTTTTTTTCATCTGATGTCATTTTAAGAATATCCTCTAATTCCTTCGAAATCTTTTCAATATCGTCATCGCGTTCCATTTAACTTACCTCTCTTTACAGGGGGGAACCTCACTCTTTCGGAATATGAAAAGCTTGCTGAATACATAGTTTACAATCACAACAACGATGGACACCAGTATTTTGCTTACATATTCATCCATATTGAGCCAGGAAACCATTATCACCATAAGAACCATTTCCATGACGCCTGACGCGGCCCTGCATGCAGTAAAGGAAATCATCTCCTTCACCACAAATCCCAGGTGCAGGTCATAGCTTTGAAAAACAAAGATTTTATTAACACCAAATGCAAACAGCACAGAAACCAGCCAGGCTGCTGCAGTACTGATCCGGTAGTCTGTTCCGGCTTTCACCATTCCAACATACACGATCCAGTTTACTACCGTAGTAAGGACACCGAATACCAGATAGGATATGACCTCACGGTTCATAACCTTGTCCCATATTTTTTTTATCATAATTGCTTTTCTCCTGTAAAACACATTTACTCTATTGTATTATAGGCACCGGAAATTGTAAAGGGAATCTAAGGGGACGTTACCAGAAAGTCCTTTGCTCCTTCCGTATAATGAACGCTACCATCGGCAGTGATAAAAACTCCGTAAACGTCATCCATGGAATTTAACAGTTCCATTCCCTTTTCAAGCCCCATGGAAAAACACGTAGTAGACAATGCATCTCCATCAACAGAAAGCTTTGATAAAATCGTGACGGAAACCAGTCCATTATCATAGGGATAACCGTCTCTTGGATTTAAGATATGATGGTAGTTCACACCATCTTTCACAAAATGGCGTTCATATACTCCGGAGGATACCACCGACATATCTTCTATATTCAGTGTTTCGATGGTCTCGTTCCTATCCGCATAAGGTTTTTGCAGTCCGATCTTAAAAGGACTTCCATCCGGTTTTTTCCCGACGCAGAGTACGTTTCCACCCAGATTAATGATTGCGCTTTTGACTCCCTGTTCAAGGAGATAATCCTTCATCCGATCCGCTATATAACCTTTTGCAATGGCACCGAAGTCAATGGAAGTATCGGGGGACAAAAAGATGAGGGTATCATCATCAAGCTTTAAATTCTGATATCCCACTTTTTTAACCGCGGCACTGATCTCATCGGAAGGAGGAATAATGGGGTTGGGCGCAGTAAAATCCCATAAAGAAGACAAAGGTTCCACCGTAACATCAAAATCACCGTTGGAGATTCTGGAATAATAAAGCCCCTTGGAAAGGAGCGCTGCCATATCCGGCGACAGTTTAACAGATGATTCCTGTGTAGACCTGTGGTTGATTTTATAAACTTCACTTCCTTCAATGGTTTTACTGAAAATATTTTCATAGGATCGGCATATGTCAAGACATTCATTTAAAATCTTTGGATCATCCTTATCATAAAGTGTGACGGTAACAAATGTATTTAACAGAAAACCAGACTTGCTGATGGGTTCTATCTTTCTTTGGCATGCGGTAAGAAGACTGACTGCCAGACAGACCGCCAAAACTACTGCTTTTCCTTTTTTCATCCCTGATCCTCCATTTCCTTTCCGGCATCCTTTGCATGTTCCACAAACATCCGGCGTACACCTTCTATCTCCCCCATTCCTTTCAGCCGGCAGATGACATGATAACCATCTGCTTCAAGCTGGCTTTTCCATGAATCACTGTCTTTACCAGCCATATCATTATGAGCATGGTCTCCACAAACGATCATCATTGGCTGGAGAACCACCCGTTTTGAGTCTTTCTCATCCAATTCTGACTTTGCATCATCAAAAGAAGGTTTTGCTTCTACCGTTCCCACATGATACCTGGTATATCCCTTTTTCTTTAAATTTACTGCCAGACGGTGATATGCTGCATTCGCCTCATGTTCTGATCCATGGCCCATAAACAGAATCTCCGTACCCTCAGAATCATATTCTTTCGTCTCTTCAGTCAAAACCGATGTAAGCTTCAAATAATCTTCCTCTGAAGAAAGAAGAGGCTCACCAATAATCAATCGTTCAAAAAGATGGGTGTATTTTTTTGTAGCATTTACAATGCAGTCATATTCTTCCCCACCCATAACAAGTGTCGGCTGGATAATCACCCGTTTAAAGCCTTCTGCTACAAGCTTTTCCATGGCCTCTTCCATTCCGTCAATAACAATATTATCCCGCTTCTTTAATATATCTATAATAATCCGGCTGGTAAAAGCCCGTCTTAATTCATAGGAAGGAAACTGAGCAGCTACCGCCTGTTCGATGGCTTCTATTGTTCTGCCTCTGCTTTCGTTATAGCTTGTACCAAAACTCACTACTAATAATGCATGTTTCATCTTTCTGTTCCACACTTTCTAATCTTTTTCCTGACTACCATATCACAGATGATTTTTGCTGTCAAATTCCTTTTTACGCGCCATAGGCGCAGAACCAAACGGTTCTGCGCCTATGACACACATTGCATACATTTTATTGGAGATTATATTAAAAATCTACCTCTTTATCATAGTAACAACAGGTTAACAGCTTCTCCATCTCTGCCGGTGTAATTACCCGTGGATTGGAGCCGGTGCATGCATCACCAACTGCTAACTCAGCTACTGCCGCTAATTTATCATTGAATTCTTTTTCTTCAATGATTCCGCCTTCGTATTCCTTAATACAGGTAGGAATATCCAGCATCTTATTCATGGAACGGATTTCAGCAATCAATGCATCAACCAGTTCTTTATCAGTACTGCCCTCTAAACCGATGAAACGGGCAATCTCACCATAACGCTTTGCTGCCTCTGCGTCTTTGGCATTAAACTTAATTACTTTTGGAAGATACATGGCATTGGCACAGCCATGCACAATGTGTCCGCCAGAAAAAGCAGCTCCTGTTTTATGAGCCAT
>JAQSYE010000178.1 GCA_029256305.1 Lacrimispora sp.
GTAAGAGATGATAATTACTGGGGAAAGGCTTTATGGGGAAAGCTTCCTGCACCCAAATATATAACCCATGTAATCTATGAGAACAATTCCGCAGGAGATACTGCGTTTAAGTCAGGAGAGGTTGATGTTTCCCAGCAGTTTATAACCAATGTGCAGAAACTTTGGGAACAAGATGGTCTGCCGATCTCCACCTATATTGATGAGGCGCCTTACGGTGTCTGCGCCACTATGCCAACCGCTTTCTTTAATGTGGAGAAACCGGGCCTTGACCGGAAAGAAGTGAGGAAGGCCATTGCCATGGCAGTTGATTATGACCAGATCATCGCTTCCGCCATGTCCAATCAGTCCCCCAGCTTTAAAGATGTACCACGCTCCATCATGAACCCCACTTCCGGGGAGCAGGCGCTGGTCAATCAGGATGCATTAAAGGATTATCAGTTCACAGGCAATGATGTGGAAGGAGCGAAAGCACTTCTGGACAAAGCCGGAATTGTGGATAAAGATGGAGACGGAATCCGTGAAATTGATGGTAAGAATCTTGCATTTAAAGCCGAATGCCCGGATGGCTGGACTGACTGGAATGCAGCTCTGGAGATTGTTGCAGCAGCAGGCAGTAAAATCGGAATTGGAATTGAGACTTATTTTCCAGATGCCAATACCTTCTATGATGATATGACTACCAGGAAGTTCGATATCTGTATGTGGAACCCGCCTGCAGCTTCCGTTGCAAACCCATGGGGCAGAGCCATGGCTTTCATGTCCACCGATTATGCCGGCCTCAAGGTTAACTGGACCGGGAACTACGGCGGATATATTAACGAAGATGCCAACAATCTTTTAAAGAAGATTCCGTTAGAGACCAATAAGGACACACTGAAAGAATATTATACGGAACTGAGCCGGATTTATTTAGATGAGGTTCCCTCCTTCTCCCTGATGTACAGACCGATGCTGTTTCACGCAGTGAATGAAAGTGTATGGACCGGCTTCCCGCAGCTTGATGACGGAGACAACATTCCGCCAACAGACTGCACCGATGGCTATGGAATTGCAGCTCTTTATAATCTGGTAAATGTAAAATGACAGGAAATACAAAAGGGGTGAGACTTTGATGGGATATAAAAAATATTATACCAATAAAATCATCTGGTATCTGTTAACGCTGGTAATCGCTGTTGTGCTGAATTTTATTCTGCCCAGACTGATGCCAGGTGATCCGGTCTCAGCCATTGCGGCC
The DNA here is from genome assembly GCA_029256305.1 of Lacrimispora sp. Classification (GTDB taxonomy): domain Bacteria; phylum Bacillota; class Clostridia; order Lachnospirales; family Lachnospiraceae; genus Lacrimispora. The sequence continues at coordinate 1,238 of JAQSYE010000178.1, forward strand.
AGGGCGGTAAACGGTATGACCGATTCTACCGCCATCCAGGCCGTATATGAGGACTACGCGGAGAAGTTCGGTATTAACCTGCCGATGAGCACTCAGTTTGCTATTTTTATAAAGAATGCTGTAAGAGGGGATTTTGGAGTTTCCTTCAGCCAGTATCCCAGAACCGTGAGTAATATTATTGCTTCATCCGTATGGTGGACCGTCTGCCTTCAGCTTCCTGCAATTTTGCTTGGCTGGATTCTCGGTAATGTCCTGGGAGCGGTTTCAGCCTATAAAAAAGGTATCTTTGATAAAGGAGTTCTTCCTGTATTTTTATTTATGAGCAATGTACCGGCTTTTGGCATGGCAACCGTTCTTCTTTATGTATTTTCGCTGAAACTGGGCATGGCGCCTTCCAGCGGCGGCTATGGATTCGATTTGATTCCCACAGCCAGTATCACATTTTTCCGCTCTGTGCTGGCTCATTACCAGCTTCCCTTCTGGTCTGTCGTCCTTATAACCATTGGAGGTCAGGCAATCGGAATGCGTTCCATGTCAATTTATGAGCTAAATGCAGATTACGTAAAGTACAGCCGTTTTATGGGAATCAAAGACAGGAAAATCGTAGGATATGTATTCCGCAATGCCATGCTTCCCCAGATTACAGGTCTAGCCATGTCCATAGGAACTATGATCGGAGGGGCACTGGTTGCTGAAATTATTTTCAGCTATCCAGGGCTTGGAACCACACTGTTAGCTGCTGTCAAAGGGAGAGATTACCCATTGATATCCGCATGTACTCTGATCATTACAATTATGGTTTTACTGGCTAATTTAATTGTGGAACTGATTTACGGAGTCATTGATCCCAGGATCAAGGCAGCACAGCAGGATTAGGAGGGCGAGTGATGAAAAACCAGATCAGACAGATTTTCCATTCCCCTAAATTTAAAGTGGGATTTGTAATATTTGCGGCGTTGTTGCTGCTGACGTTTTTTTATCCTTTGATTGTGACCGACGATCCTTTGGAGATGGTCGGTCAGGGGAATTTTTTTAAACCAGGTACCTATATTTCTGTTACAGAAGCGGTAAACACAGATCCATATACATTAAATATGAATACGTCATCCGGCAGAATGGAAAAAAATTTAAGCATGGAAGAACGTATGGCAATGGCAGACTGGCTGGGGCAATTTGCAGGTCTGTCTCCCAAGGAGATGGATGTGACAGATGCTGACGGGCTTGTCTCTCTGTGGAAGGAACATTATGATTCTTCCAGTGAACAAAAAGGTCTTATCGCTGCCAGAAAAAAGTACTTTAGCCGTCTTGATAAAAAAATCACAGGACTGCTTGAGGACAGAGATATTCTTCTGGCTGAGAAGAACAAGGAGACAGGGGAATTGTCGGTTAAAGAAACCATTCCTTCCACCTCCTATGTGAATGTCTCAGATGTGGGAAGCAGACGGGTATTTATACTGGGGACAGATAATTTTGGACGTGATGTTTTAACAGAGCTGGTGGCGGCGATAAAAACTTCTTTAAAGATTGGATTTATTGCAGGACTCATTGCGACCACCATAGGGCTTTCCCTTGGTCTCATCGCTGGCTATTTAGGTGGGTTTATAGATGACCTTATCCTGTTTATTACTAATTTATTTACTGTAATACCCAGTTTTATCCTTCTTATTCTCATTTCCTACAGTATCGGAAAGAATGCCAGAGGTGTGATGATGGTAGCGATTATTATCGGACTGACTTCCTGGACCTGGACTACCAGATCGGTCCGTTCCCAGGTGATTTCCCTTCGCAACAGGGATCATGTTAATCTGTCTAAGCTATCGGGGCACAGTCTGTTCCGGATTATTCTGACGGACATTCTGCCATACATCGCATCTTATGTTGTTATGGCACTGATTTTACAGATCTCATCAGGGATTCTTGCGGAGGCTCAGCTGTCCATGATCGGACTTGGGCCAGCAACAACGACTGTATCGACTCTTGGGCTTATGATGAACTGGGCGATGTCCTACAGCGCACATTTAAATGGGGACTGGTGGGCCTATTTTCCTGTCATTATTTCCATTGCACTGATTTCGTTTTCCTTAAATCTGATGAATACAGGCCTGGATCAGATATTTAATCCGCAGTTGAGAGAGTGAGGGGGATGAAAAAGTGGGAAAGACAATGCTGGAAGTGGATCATTTAAAAACAAAATATGTAACAAGATTTGGAGAAAATGTCTTTGCAGTTGACGGAGTATCGATTAAAATAGAAGAAGGAAAATCGCTTGGAATCGCAGGGGAATCAGGCTGCGGAAAATCCACACTGGCACTGAGTCTGATGGGGTATTACTTTGCACCCCTTCATTATCAGAGCGGAACCATAAAAGTAGATGGGGTGAATATAACAGGAATGAAGCCGGATGAGATACGGAAGAAAGTACTTGGCAATGAAATTGCTTATATCCCTCAGGCGGCCATGAATGCCCTGAATCCAACACAGAAGATTTTCTCTTTTATTGAGGACGTAATAAAGGCCCATGATCCGGGTGTTACGAAAAAAGACATCTATGACCTGGCAAGGGAGCGGTTTGAAATTCTGGGGCTTCCGGAAAGTGTCTTAAAAAAACATGCGGTGGAACTTTCCGGAGGCATGAGGCAGAGGACTGTCATAGCGATATCCACTATTTTATCACCCAAAGTGCTGATTGCTGATGAACCTTCCTCAGCCCTTGATGTGACTTCTCAAAAGATGGTGATCAAGATGCTTAAAAACCTGATGGAAAAAGGTTTTATTAAATCCATGATATTCATTACCCATGAGCTTCCGCTCCTTTATAACGTAACGGATGAAATTATGGTGATGTATGCAGGACAGATTGTGGAGCAGGGAACTGCCAGGGAGATGGTCTTTGATCCACTCCACCCATATTCCAAAGGCCTGATGGGTTCGATCCTGGTGCCGGAGAAGGGAGCAAGAGAAGCGAAACTCACCGCAATACCGGGTACTCCGCCGAATTTGAAAAATCCACCCAAAGGCTGCCGGTTTGCAGACCGTTGCAGCTATGCAAAGCCCGCCTGTATGCTTCACCAGATTGCAGAAAGCCACTTAGAGAACGGTCGTATGTTCCGCTGTTATCTGGAAGAAAAGGAATTGAGGGAGGTTTACCGGGATGAATGAAGAAAAGAAGTCAAAACAGAATATCGCCTGTTTAAGCGGTACCGGTGTGACTAAGATATTTGGCATGGGGAAGGAAAAAACAGTGGCAGTGGACCATGTGGATTTTCAGTTTCGCGAAGGGGAGATTGTATCCATTGTGGGAGAGAGCGGTTCCGGAAAAACGACCTTAACAAAGATGCTGCTGGGATTAATCAGTGTCACAGAAGGAGAGATTTGCTTTCAGGGGAAACCCCGGGATATAAAAGGATATTGGAAGAAAAAAGAGTACTGGAAGGGGATCCAGGCTATCTTTCAGGATCCGTTTTCCTCGTTTAATGTATTCTATAAGATTGATCAGGTGCTTTTGGACTGCATCAAAATGAGAGGCGGCACAAGGCTTTCCTATGAAAAAAAGGTGGAGTTGATGACGGAGGCCTGCAGCTTTGTTAATCTGAAATTTGAGGAGCTCACCAATAAATATCCTTTTGAACTCTCCGGCGGACAGATGCAGAGGCTGATGATTGCCAGAATCTTTCTTTTAAAGCCGGCAATTTTGCTGGCAGATGAACCCACCTCCATGATTGATGCCTGTTCCAGGGCGACAATACTGGATATGCTGTTAAAGCTGAGAGATGAGACCAATATGACTATTATTTTTATCACTCATGATATTGGGCTTGCCTTTTATATCTCTGATTCCATCTACATAATGGAGCATGGAAAATTCGTGGAATCAGGACCTGCGGAATCTGTGATTCTAAATCCCCAGGCTGTTTATACCAAAAGGCTCATTAATGATGTACCTAAAATTCATGAGGAGTGGGACTTATCGACAGTCTGATTCCGGACTGAAAGGAGAATGAATGATAAAAAGGGGAATAGACAAAACATTTGTAATGCGGATTGCATCGGAAGAAACATGGTATCCTGCAGCAGTGCCGGGCAGCGTATATGGAGATCTTCTGGCCAATGGAGTGCTGGAAGATCCCTACTGGCGGGCCAATGAATTAAAGGCTCTGGAACTGATGAAGGAAGAGTTTGAATATGTGGGTATCTTTGACGCAGAGGAGGCGATCCTTCAGCAGGAAAAAATCTATCTTCATTTTAATGGGCTTGACACTCTGGCTGATGTATATTTAAATAGCACCCGGCTTGGCAGTGTAAATAACATGCACCGGGAATGGGAGTATGATGTAACAGATGTGATAAAGAGGACGGGGAATGAGCTTCGGATCCTGTTTCACTCTCCTACCAGATATATAGAGGAAGAATATCAAAAGGAAAAAATCGGTGGTTCCGAAGATGCCATGCGGGGCTTTTCCAAGCTTAGAAAAGCACACTGCATGTTTGGCTGGGACTGGGGCCCCAGACTTCCTGATGCCGGTATTTGGAGGGAGATTTATTTAACTGGCGTAACCGGTGCCCGTTTTAACAGTGTTTCTGTTACGCAGCGCCATGAACAGGAAGGCGTTTATTTGGGTTTTAAGGTTGTTGTAGACCGAATCAGAGATAACAGCCTGATTAACTGGAGGGAGAATGCAGAGGAGCTTATGAAAGATGGCTATACTCTGCGTGTTTCTGTTACAGACCGGGCCGATGCGAGCCGGAATACAGTCCGTATCTTTGATGGAAAGCCGGAAGAAATCCTTATTGAAAACCCCAGGCTCTGGTGGCCCAATGGGTATGGGGAGCAAAATCTTTATTCTGTGTCAATTCAGCTTCTAAAAGATAATGAGGAAGTTGATTCCTGGGAAAAGAAGATTGGTCTTCGTACTCTTACGGTACGCAGAACAAAGGATGAGTACGGTGAATCCTTTGCACATGAAGTCAACGGAATCAGCTTTTTTGCCATGGGAGCAGATTATATTCCTGAGGACTGTATTTTAGGGAGATGCAGTGAACAAAGAACAAGAGAGCTGTTAAACCAGTGCCGGGAAGCTAATTTTAATGTAATCCGGGTCTGGGGCGGCGGTCATTATCCCTTTGATGCATTTTGGGATATCTGCGATGAACTTGGGCTGGTGGTGTGGCAGGATTTCATGTTTGCCTGCGCGAATTATGATTTGACGGAAGAATTTGAAGAGAATGTCCGCAGGGAGTTAATTGATAATATCCGGAGGATCCGCAATCATCCCAGTCTCGGTCTCTGGTGCGGCAACAATGAGATGGAGATGTTTACGGATACAGATATCTGGGGGTGTACTCCCAGACAGAAAGCCGATTATATTAAGCTTTATGAATATATTATACCGAAAATTTTAAAGGAAGAGGATCCACAAACCTTTTACTGGCCGGCAAGTCCCTCTTCTGGAGGCAGCTTTGATAACCCTAACGATGAAAACCGGGGAGATGTCCATTATTGGGATGTGTGGCATGGAAACAAGCCTATTACAGAGTATCGTAAATTTTATTTCCGTTATGTTTCAGAATTTGGTTTTCAGTCATTTCCTTCCTTAAAGACAGTAGAGACATTTACGGAAAAAGAAGATAGAAATATATTTTCCTATGTTATGGAAAAGCATCAGCGTAATTCCACGGCAAATGGGAAGATTATGAATTACATGGAGCAGACCTTTTTGTATCCCAGTGATTTTGATACGCTCCTTTATGCGTCACAGCTCCTGCAGGCAGAAGCAATCCGCTATGGGGTGGAACACTTCAGAAGAAACCGGGGGCGCTGCATGGGGGCTATAGTCTGGCAGCTCAATGACTGCTGGCCCGTTGCCTCATGGTCTTCCATAGACTACTGCGGAAGATGGAAAGCGCTACATTACTATGAAAAACGATTTTTTGCACCTCTTATGATTTCCTGTGAAGAAGAGGGGATCCTTACACAGGATACCAACCCCAATGCCCAGCCTTATGAAGTGAAAAAATCCATACGCCTCTGCGCAGCCAATGAGAGCAGGAATGATGAAAGGGTGACAACCGTATGGGAACTTAGAAAAAATACTGGAGAGATAGTAAAAAGCGGCCAGGAGGAATGCATGGTTCCAAAGCTTTCTTCTCTGTGGTTTGATAAGGTTTCCTTACAGGAAGCAGGTCTTTATGAGGATTATGTAAGTTTTAAGCTGGAACAGGAGGGAGAAGTTTTATCCCAGGGCACGGTTTTATTTTGTCCGCCCAAACACTACCATTTTATTGATCCAGAGCTGACTGTACGGTCAGATGGAGACTTCCTGATTGTAACGGCGAAGGCTTATGCACGTTCGGTAGAAATCCGGAACAAAGAGGATGATCTTTTGCTAAGCGATAATTTTTTTGACATGAACCCGGGAGAAAGAAGAGTCAGGATTATAAAAGGAGTTCCTAAGGCGCTTACTGTGAGAAGCGTTTATAACATCCGATAACAATTAATTATATTTAGAAGGGGTAGATAAAAATGGATATTGAAAAGATAATTGGGGAGATGACACTGGAGGAAAAGGCGGGATTGTGTTCGGGAGCGGATTTCTGGCATACAAAAACAGTGGAACGCTTAAATATTCCAGCATCTATGGTCAGTGACGGTCCTCACGGATTAAGAAAGCAGGACGAAAAAAGCGATCATCTGGGAGTGAATGACAGTATAAAAGCGGTCTGTTTTCCTACCGCATGTGCGACTGCATCATCCTTTGACCGCGAACTGCTTACAAGTCTTGGTGAGGCTTTGGGCGAAGAATGTCAGGCAGAGAATGTCAGTGTCATTTTAGGTCCGGCTGTAAACATAAAGCGTTCGCCTTTGTGTGGCAGAAATTTTGAATATTTTTCAGAGGATCCATACCTTGCTGCTGAGATGGCAGGAAGCCATATCAAGGGAGTTCAGAGTAAGCAGGTGGGAACCAGTTTAAAACATTTCCTTGCCAATAACCAGGAGCACAGGCGTATGACTTCTGATTCTATTATAGATGAAAGAACACTGCGTGAAATTTATCTGGCTGCTTTTGAAGGAGCGGTAAAATCTGCAAAGCCCTGGACTGTGATGTGTTCTTATAATAAAATAAATGGTACCTATGCATCAGAGAACAGACACTATCTGACAGATATACTGAGAGATGAATGGGG
>JAQSYE010000179.1 GCA_029256305.1 Lacrimispora sp.
GACGAGAGGAATCCAGTGCAAGATTACGGTAAGTGTGAAAAGAATTTATGTAGGCGGTAACGACATTGGAGTATATCTATTGGCCGGAGAACAGGAAATCTACCTGGGTAATATTTTCATACGAGGGGGTTCCGGTGAATTCAGGGCCACAGTATCCGAAAATGATATTGAGCGTTCCGGTATTAATATGGATCAATGTTTTGGACTGACCATACATGATGTAAAAAATACATGGAGATCTTATACCACCATATGGGAGGATGCAGTTGCTCATGCTGCAGCAGTAGATCTGGAACATACAGATTCTGCGGCTAATGAAAATTCAGCCATATCGGAAGAACAGATAAAAAAGGCTGTTCAGGAGATAGAAAAAGAGTTTCCGTTGGAAGATGAAGGCAGTCGGGCTGAAAAGAGGATGCCTCTTAGAACAGAGAGCTTAAAGTCCCAGGAAGAAGAGATTCTTCTCCAGACAGAAAGTTCGGTGTCAACCGACAGTGAGCCAAGCCCGGAAGATAAAAACATCCTGCATGAGATTCAGCAGATGACAGGTCTCGTACCGGAAGATGGATATACAAGATCTGCGGTAACCGGCCCAACAGCAGGATGGAGACAGGGAAACCCACCTTCAGTTACTGCGCCTGCGCCGGATTGGCAGCAAAACACACGTCCGGCTATGACTGGACCAATCCCGGGCTGGTGGCAGGAGCCACGTCCAACTGGGCCAATGCCGACAGCACCAATGCCGACAGTGCCAATGCCGACAGTGCCAATGCCGACAGCACCAATGTCTACAGAGTCCATACTTACGGATCTGTCTGAAGAGGCAGAGACGGGCGTACAAAGTCAGCAGGAAGCTGTTCCTTTCATGCCCAAACCGATAATGGCAGAATCTGAAGATGGGGGGCTAAAAGAATCTGTCCAGATGAGTTCTGGTACCGCCAGTCTGGCAGAGGACGATGAGGCTTTTGCTGAGCCCGAAGCTGGAACCACCCGTTTATACCGTGCAGATGCCGTAATAAAAGAAGCGAAAAACCAAAACCAGACGGATCCCAAACTAGGTGATCCAGAGGCATTAGAGCATCTGCGGCAAAATGAAAGTCTGGAAGAAAATGTACATAGTGTTGTTTGGGAAAAATTAAGAAAAGAGCATAGCAGGATTTTGGCGTTTGATTATGAAGACGGCTGTGAAATACTGACGATCAAACCTCAGGATATTGGGATTCTTCCCAGAGATGCCTGGGTATATGGAAATAATAGCTTTTTATTGCATGGTTACTACAATTATCGATATCTTATACTCGCCAAGTTGTTTAATTCTGAAGGAACGCCCCGCTATCTGCTGGGAATCCCCGGTCATTATTACAGCAATGAGCGATATATGGCATCAATGTTTGGTTTCCCTAATTTTGTGCTATCAAAAGATCAGCCCATGGAAGACGGGCGTTTTGGATTCTGGTATACCGATATAAAAATAGGGGGCTGAAAAGCCCCCTGATTTGCGTTAGAAAGATTCGCCCCGAAGCACAGCCCCCGGAAGAAATGGTTTTAATATTTTTAAAAATCCCTGCAGTTCGAATCCTGAAAAAGAAGTATAACCTGGGCATAAAACCTGATCTGAGTCCACATAATTTTGAAGGAAGTACTGGGAATCTCCCTCCAGCCATTTGCCGATATCCACGAAATCCCCCATTGTATGAATTCCTTTTACAACTGTGGTGCGGAATTCGTAAGGGATACGTTTTTCCATTAAGAATGCAGCACTTTCTTCCACGTTTCTTATTTTAAGATCTAAAATCCCTGCGGCTTTTTTGAAGTGCTCCCGACCGGATTTAATGTCCATCGCCACATAATCTAAAAGACCTTCTGTTATCAGCCTTTTTAATGCATCAGGACGATAACCATTGGTGTCCAATTTAATAAGGTAACCAAGGCCCCGTATTTTCTGGATAAATGACTCCAGCTCTACAGAGATCGTAGGCTCTCCTCCAGTAATACAGACACCTTCCAAAATCCCCTTTCTCTTTATCAGAAAATTCAAAATTTCCTCTTCCGAGAAAAGCGGCTCCGCGTCGCCCCCAATTAATCCGCTGTTATGGCAAAAAGGACAGCGGAAATTGCAGCCGCCCAGAAAAATTGTGGCAGCCACGTGACCTGGATAATCCAGAAGTGTTGTTTTTTGAAGACCACATAGCTTCATCCCTTCACCATTCCTTTATTTCGTGATATACTTAGGACAAGTATATCACATTAAACAGCAAAGAGGAATGATTATGACCACAGATGAAAAATATATGCGTCAGGCAATTACACAGGCAAAGAAAGCCGGAGCAGTTGGTGAAGTTCCCATTGGCTGTGTTATTGTTTATGAGGATAAAGTTATAGCCAGAGGATATAACCGGCGTACAGCGGATAAAAATGTACTGTCTCATGCAGAGATCCTCGCAATCCGGAAGGCTTGTAAAAAGCTGGGAGACTGGAGACTGGAAGACTGTACGATGTATGTGACTCTTGAGCCGTGTCCCATGTGTGCCGGAGCAATTGTTCAGGCCAGAATGAAAAGAGTTGTCGTTGGCTGTATGAACCCAAAGGCCGGCTGTGCAGGCTCTGTACTGGACTTATTTCATGAGACCGGATTCAATCATCAGGTAGAAATGGAATCCGGAGTTTTGGGAGAAGAATGTACCCAGATGATGAAAAAATTCTTTAAAGAATTACGGGATAATAAAAAACAGAAACTGGAAGATACAATTGCCCCCTAAATCCTTGACAATACGGTGGTTTCCATGTATACTTAACTGCGATTAAGTCATAATACGTCATAAAGTTTCCGTGCAGCCGGGGAGATAGCGGTGCCCTGTACCTGCAATCCGCTGAACCGTGTCAGGGCAGGAATGCAGCAGCACTAAGTGGAACCTTCTGTGTGCCGTGAGGGTGCCTGGACCGAGTTAACTGTCAGGGTAACGCCTGTGATAGCGGTTCAAAGTGAGACGCACGGATTAAATATAGTTATCAGGACGCCGGAGAGCAGTGAATTGCTTTGCGGTGTTTTTTCATTTTTAATATTTCCTTACATTATCTTATGAAATAAAGTTTTCCCTTGCCCCACATTCCCCTTTGTATTATAATTGAGAATAAAATGGGTATAATAGTACCTATTTCCAAATAACAAATCTAATCAAAGAAGAGGTGTGCTTTTATGATGAGAATTGGAATTCTTACAAGCGGCGGTGATTGCCAAAGCTTAAATGCTACCATGCGGGGCGTTGCCAAAGCGTTGTACCGGCTGTTTGACGATATTGAGATTGTTGGATTTGAAGACGGCTATAAAGGTCTTATCTATGAAAAATATCGTATAATGAAGCCAGAAGAGTTCTCAGGAATCCTGACAAAGGGGGGGACAATTCTTGGAACCTCCAGACAGCCATTTAAACTGATGCGGACGCCGGACGGGGATGGTCTTGATAAGGTAGAAGCAATGAAGCACACTTATAGAAACTTAAAGCTGGAGTGCCTGGTTGTCCTTGGAGGCAATGGCAGCCAGAAGACGGCCAATCTCCTGCGGGAGGAAGGCTTAAACGTTGTATCTCTGCCAAAGACCATTGATAACGATTTATGGGGAACTGACATAACCTTTGGTTTTCAAAGCGCGGTTAATGTGGCGACCAATGCCATTGACTGCATTCATACAACGGCTGCTTCCCATGGACGAGTCTTTATTGTTGAAGTTATGGGTCATAAGGTAGGCTGGTTGACGCTCTATGCGGGGATCGCCGGAGGAGCCGATATTATTCTGGTTCCGGAAATTCCATATGATCTGGATGCAATTATAGAAGCTTTAAAGAGAAGAACCAGTGAAGGCAAGAAGTTTTCCATTATTGCCGTCGCAGAAGGAGCAATTTCTAAAGAGAATGCGGTTCTGACAAAAAAAGAGTTGAAAGAAAAAAAGAAGAATGGCGTGATTTATCCTTCTGTAGCCTATGAGATCGGAGCTATGATCACAGAACGGACCGGACAAGAGGTCAGGGTTACAGTTCCCGGTCATATGCAAAGGGGCGGAGAGCCATGTCCTTATGACAGAGTGATTTCCACCCGCCTTGGGGCAGAAGCAGCTAAGCTGATAAAGGACAGGGAATACGGCTACATGGTGGCAGTTAACAACAATGAGATTGTTAAGGCGCCCTTAGCCGAGGTAGCCGGTAAATTAAAGACCGTCGATCCGGAGTGTTCCATCGTTATGGAAGCCAAGATGGTTGGAATCAGCTTCGGCGACAAATAAGGAGTAACAAGCATGTCATATACGGCATTATATCGGAAATGGCGCCCTTCATCCTTTGTAGATGTAAAGGGGCAGGACCATATTGTGCAAACACTGAAAAACCAGATTATATCCCAGCGTATCGGGCATGCATATCTGTTCTGCGGAACACGGGGAACCGGTAAGACCAGTATCGCCAAGATTTTCGCAAAAGCAGTCAATTGTGAGCAGCCTGTAGAAGGCAGCCCGTGTGGGGAATGCCGTACCTGCAAAAATATAGCATCAGGTGCATCACTAAACGTGGTTGAGATTGATGCAGCCTCAAACAATGGTGTGGAGAATATCCGGGAGATCCGGGAGCAGGTCCAGTATCCACCTACAGAAGGTAAATACCGGGTTTATATTATCGATGAGGTTCATATGCTTTCTACAGGAGCATTTAACGCGTTGTTAAAAACCCTGGAAGAACCTCCTTCGTATGTTATATTTATTCTGGCGACAACAGAAGTGCACAAGATTCCGGTCACAGTATTATCCAGATGTCAGCGCTATGACTTTAAACGCATCACAGTTGAGACCATTGCAGAACATCTAAAAGAGTTAACACAAGCAGAACAGATCCGGGTAGAGGAGAAAGCACTGACTTACATTGCAAAGTCGGCAGATGGAGCTTTAAGAGATGCATTAAGTCTGTTGGATCAGTGCATTGCCTTTCATTACGGAGAACTTCTTACCTATGATAATGTACTAGATGTGCTTGGAGCAGTAGATATCACAGTTTTCGGAAGGCTGTTTCGAGCAGTTGCAGAAAATAGAACTAAGGACTGTATCGCATGTCTGGAAGATATGGTGATCCAGGGGAGAGAATTAGGGCAGTTTGTCGTTGATTTCATCTGGTATTTACGAAATCTTCTGATTATAAAATCCGTTGATGATGGAGACAACCTGCTTGATATGTCAACAGAGAACCAGAATCTGTTAAGAGAGGACAGTGTGCTTGCAGATCAAGAGACACTTCTCCGGTATATCCGTGTGTTCTCAGATTTATCCAATCAACTTCGCTATGCTTCGCAAAAGCGTGTCCTCGTAGAAGTTGCGCTCATCAAGCTGACCCGCCCCCAGATGGAGCAGAACTATGATTCCATTTTACAGCGCCTTAAAAGCATTGAGAAGCAACTGGAGAGCGGAACATTTCTCCAGAATGGAGAAGGGGTTGCACCCGCACTTACAGAAGCGGGTTCGGGTAACGGAGACGCGGAAACACTGACTCCGGCGCAAAGAGTTGCACTTCCCCAGGGACAGTTAGAAGATTTAAACTTAATCCGAAGCGATTGGGGGAAAATCATACGGGAACAGGGCGGTCCGATACGGGCCAGTTTTCGGGAGACAGTGGTAGAGCCGGCTGGTGAGAGTCGCCTTTGTGTGGTCTTTTCTGATCAGAGCAATTATATGATCGGAAGCAGAGAATCCACCATTGCGGAGATTGAACGGTATGTGGAGGATCATTATAAAAAATCCATTGCCTTTCAGACGAGGCTCCGGAGTGGAAGCGAACGTATGGATACTATTTACGTCAGCGACGAAGACTTAAAAACCAATATTTTAATGGATATAACAATAGAAGAATAAAATGATTATGAAAATATAGGAGGATATTCACCATGGCAAAACGTGGCGGTTTTCCAGGCGCTATGCCTGGCAATATGAATAATTTAATGAAGCAGGCACAGAAGATGCAGCGTCAGATGGAAGAGACGACAAAATCTCTTGAAGAAAAAGAATATACAGCTGCAGCAGGTGGCGGAGCAGTTTCTGTCACAGTTTCAGGCAAAAAAGAAGTAACTTCCGTAAAATTATCCCAGGAAGTGGTTGATCCCGATGACATTGAGATGCTGGAAGATTTAATTATGGCGGCAACCAATGAAGCATTCCGTCAGATGGAAGAAGACAACAGTTCTGCTATGTCTAAATTAACTGGTGGAATGGGTGGATTAGGCGGAGGCTTTCCGTTCTAACTATGGATTATTACAGCAGTCAGATAACCAGATTAATTGAAGAGCTTTCAAAGCTTCCCGGCATTGGCAGTAAATCTGCACAGCGTCTGGCATTTCATATTATCAATATGCCGCAAGAGCAGGTAACAGGTCTTGCTTTTTCCATAACGGAAGCAAAACGGAACGTGCATTACTGTAAAGAGTGTTTTACCTTGACAGATCAGGATCGCTGCCCTATTTGCAAAAGTGAGAAGCGCAATCATAAGGTCATTATGGTGGTGGAAGATACCAGAGATTTAGCTGCCTATGAAAAAACCGGAAAGTTTGAAGGTGTTTACCATGTGCTCCATGGGGCCATATCCCCTATGCTGGGAATCGGACCTGGAGATATTAAGCTGAAAGAATTAATGCAGAGGCTGCAGGGAGATGTGGAAGAAGTGATCATTGCCACAAATTCCAGTCTTGAAGGTGAGACGACAGCCATGTACATCAGTAAGCTGATCAAACCTACAGGAATCAGGGTTACCCGCATAGCCAGCGGTGTCCCCGTTGGCGGAGACTTAGAGTACATAGATGAGGTGACATTGTTACGGGCTCTGGAGGGCAGAGTCGAACTGTAATTTGCCTTGTTAGGAGATGCAAAGAATGGATAAGTACGAGTTTAATATAAAAGTTGAACAAATTAAAAAATTGGTCGGTAAAAACGACTATGAGACGGCTATGAAAATCGCCGATACAATCGACTGGAGAAGAGTCCGCAACACCAATTTGCTTTCCATGGTAGCCATGGTATACGAGAAAAATGAAGATTATCAGGAGGCAAAGGAGATCCTTTTACAGGCCTTTGAACGGGCGCCTATTGGAAAAAGACTTCTCTATAAACTGGCTGAGCTTGCAATCAAAGAGGGTAATATCGAAGAAGCGGAAGGCTATTATAAGGAATTCGGAGATCTGGCTTCTGAGGATCCCAGGCAGCAGCTTCTCCGTTATATGATTTTGAAAGCAAAAGGAGCGCCAGCGCAGCAGCTCATTCATTCTCTTGAATCCTACACCAGCGTGGAGCTTGATGAAAAATGGCTCTATGAGTTGGCAGAGCTTTACAGTCTTGCCGGTATGGCGGAGCGCTGTGTGGAGACCTGCGACCGCATTATGCTGATGTTTGGACTTGGAAAATATGTAGAAAAGGCAATGGACTTAAAAGTTCAGTATGCCCCCCTCACAAATTACCAGATGGATCTGATAGAAAACAGAGATAAATACGAGGCAAGACTTCGCGCGGTTGAGCAGGAGTATGGAACCGGGAAAAAAGTAAGTGTACAGATGGAACCGGAAATCGATTATTATCAGGAAGAGCCGGAGGCCGACCAGTACAACAACATGGTGTATGAGGAAACGGTGGAAGATGATTATGAAGCCAGCATGCAGGAAGCGGAAGTCCAGGAGTCTCTAGCGAGAGAGATGTCCAGAATTTCTTATGATGAACCGGTGGCTGAAGAAGTAGCGGCTGCGGAGCATACCAGAGTGCTGGAAGATATCAGAAGAGTTGGAGGCAACATTTCTGTATTCCCAAGATCAATGGAAAACCACATGCTGGAAGAGGAAGAAGTGGGAACATACTCAGAGCCAGTCATTGAAGAGGAAGAACCCCAGGAATTCGGCCAGGAGATCTACGGAATCCAGTCAGCTGCAACTACTGAAGGCGATGAAGACTATGATCTGCCTCAAGAAGGCAGTTTTGATGGTGAGGAAGAACAATATTTCGATTATTACGAGGAAGAAGAACCATCATTCCCCGAAGCTGACGGAAGCGGATATAATTTTCCTCAGTCAGAAGAAGAGGAAGAACTTGATTTTGAGGATCTGTATGGAGAAGAGGGTGAAGAGGAAGTTCCTCAGGAGCCTATCCGTAATCACCTTATGATTGAAGCCAGAACCCAGGAAAAAGGACTTCAGATGGCAATAGAAGCATTAAAGCAGATCCATAGGGAAAGTGGTGTGAACAATCCTGTTGCTAAAATCACGGGAGCCAAGCTGTCAAAGCGTGGAATTTTTGCTTCTGCAGACAAACTTTCAGGGAAAGATTTAGTAATAGAAGAAGCCGGTGACCTAACTCCGGAAGCTCTTGATGAGTTAAATCTGCTTATGGAAAGGGATGCAAGCGGAATGATCGTAGTTCTCATTGATAATTCCAAGCAGATGGAATCACTACATCAGGATCATCCTATTCTGGCCAGCAAATTTGAATGTATTGGAAGCGGAGAGGAACCTTCACTGCCTGATTCCACACCATCCCACAGCAATGCCCGGGTGGTACAGGAAAGAGATAGGTACGAACCCGATCCAGTAACAGGAAATGGTACTGTAGAAAATCAGCAGAGACCGGAATATAATTATACTGACGCTGATGAATTTGAGCAGGAAGGTGATTATGAAGAGGACGATTTTTACGATGAATCCTCCGATGAACCAGTGGACGAGCCCTCCTTCAGACAAGAAAGTGGACCTAAATATTCTGGTGAAGAGATGGATATTGATGAATTTGCTCAGTATGCCTGCCGATATGCCAATGAAATTGACTGTAATATTACTGGGAAAAGTATGCTTGCCCTCTATGAGAGAATTGAAATTATGGAGGAAGACGGTGTCCCCTTAAATAGAGCAAATGCAGAAGGCCTGATTGAAGAGGCTGCAAACCGTGCTGAAAAGCCAACAGTGGGAAGAAGGATCAAAGGTCTGTTTTCTACAAAATACGATAAAGACGGGTTGCTTGTATTAAAAGAGGAACATTTTATTTATTAAATGGAGATAAAACGTGGATATTAAACTCATTGCAATTGATCTGGACGGAACCCTGTTAAACAGCAGGAAATGTTTGTCTGACCATAACAGGGAAGCTTTGATTAGCTGCATTCGTAAAGGAATACACATTGTTCCATGTACCGGAAGGACCGTTGATGGAATACCGGATGAGGTAAAAGAGATACCTGGAATCCGGTATGCCATCACCACCAATGGTGCTGTCGTAGAGGACATGAAAGAAAATGTGGTGATAGATACCAGGATGCTTAATTGTGATCTTGCATTGGAACTTTTGCGGTTTGTGGATCGGTTTCCAGTGATGTATGATCCATACATAGAAAGGCGTGGAATCACAGAATCCCGTTTCATGGACCATTTATCAGAGTATGCACTGACTTCGCAACTGCAGGATCTGGTTCGAAACACCCGTGATGTTTACCCTAATATTATAGAGTTCGTAGAGAAGGCCAGAAAGCCTGTTGAAAAGATCAATCTGTTTTTCGGCGATATGCAAGAAAGAGCAGAGCTAAGGGCAGAGTTAGAAAAAAGAAATGATATTCTGGTCACATCATCGATCTCAAATAACCTGGAGATCAATGCGCTTGATGCAACAAAAGGGGATGCGATCATAAGGCTTTCGTCCCATCTTGGAATCAGTCCCAGTCAAACCATGGGAATTGGTGACGGAGAGAATGATTTTACCATGATTCTAAAAGCAGGAGTCGGAGTTGCCATGAAAAATGGAAGCAAAGAGCTCATAGAAGCAGCAGACTACGTAACGGAAACCAATGATGAGGACGGTGTTGCATCTGTCATCAGGAAATTGGTATTGGAAATGGAATTATGACGAGACTGTATATGGAAAACTGGTTATCCGTAATTGCCGGGATCTATTTGCTTGGGATGGTTCTTTACGGACATCACAGAGGATTTATCCGGTTGGTTGTATCAATATTTGCGATGATCTTATCTTTGACCATTGTTCGTGTATCATTGCCAGCTGTGACTACTTATTTAAAAGAGAACACGACTCTTCAGCAGACAGTATCTGAAAATATCGTAAAGGCAGTAGGCCTTACCCAGGAACAGAGTTCCCAGGAGAAGATATCAGACGTGCCGTCTGCACAAAGAACTATAATAGAGAAACTGAATTTACCTCGTACGATTAAGTCGGCACTGATTGAGAATAACAACAGTGAGATTTATAAAGTGATGGGAGTTCAGGCATTTACTGATTATATAGGAAACTATCTTGCAGATACGATTATTAACTCGGCTGGATTTGTTTTGCTGTTTGCAGCTGTTTATCTGGCGTCTAAGTTGGTAATCCGATGGCTGGATATTATTGCAAGACTTCCTATTATATCGGGAATCAATAAATTAGCAGGAGCAATTGCAGGAGGTCTTGAGGGATTATTATTTCTCTGGCTGGCATGTTTGCTTGTTACTGCATTTTCCGGCACAGAATGGGGTATGATTATTACCCGGCAGATTGAGTCCAGTAACTGGCTTTCGTTTCTTTACAGCCATAATCTACTGAACCTCATGGTTCTGGGGGTACTGCACGGACTGATCTGAGAAAATAATTGCATTTATGATATATGCAATTGAAACAAATCTGCAGGTAAAAAGATGAAACGTCTTTCCTGCAGATTTTTGTTTTAATCCCAAGATATAGAGAAATTGCGTAAAAACGTATATATATAGTAGTAAAAGCAAGGCTCAAAAAATTGTATGAATTAATGACACAAATTCCCTTGACAATCTTTGGGGGACATGATATATTATAGATCCGATGCGGAACACACCGCAAAGGCAATCGATTCAGACAGATTGAAAAAATAAAAAAAGTTGTTGACAAAGAGATAGCAGCGTGATAGAATAAATGAGTTGCTGATCGAGAGACAACAACAAAGCACTTTGAAAACTGAAGATTGAACAGTATGTAAAACCCTGAAAATTCTAATAATAAGTCGCGTTTGAGCGGCTTTGAATGAGAAATTCAGAACG
>JAQSYE010000006.1 GCA_029256305.1 Lacrimispora sp.
CAATTCCACTGAATCTTCAGAAAAATTGGAACTTACATTGGGCGACCTTGAAAAATATAATGGAAAAGACGGACAACCTGCGTATATTGCGGTTGACGGCGTAATATATGATGTTACAGAGAGCAAGCTGTGGAAGGACGGAGAACACAATGGCTATACGGCAGGAAAAGATTTAACAGAAGAGATTAAGAAAATATCTCCTCACGGAACCTCTGTTTTAAAAAAGATGAAGGAAGTTGGGAAAATTGTGCAATAGACCGGAGGCGATGGTATGTATGAACTATTAGGTATTATAAGTGCAGCATTGTTCATGGTTGTTATGCTGCCGCTTTTGCTAAGACATATTAACAGGATATTCTTTAAAGGGAAAAATCGTGTAATTACCAAACTTAGAATGTGGTTCAGAAAGCTTCATAAACCGGCAGGATGTTGCCTGGCAGTGATTGCACTGATTCATGGATACCTGGCACTTGGCTCAATAAGGATTCATACAGGTACGCTTGCCTGGATCGTCTGTATTGCAGCGGTAATACTTGGAGTGCTGTTTTCCATTAAGAAAAAAGCTGTTTATCTGGTTTGGCATAGGAGAGTAGCATTGTTGGCAGTTATCTTCATTGCCTTACATCTTCTGGTACCGGGAGCGCTTTATTACATCGGATTTTAAAAAGGGTGCTGCATTTTATTATGCAGCACCTTTTTAATAGAAACAAATGAATTAGAATCCGAAATATTTTATGGCATTGTTATAAGAAATGCCTTCGATGATTTCTTTTAATGCGTTCTGATCGTCCGGATATTCTCCGTTATCTACCCAGCCGCCTACCAGTTCACAAAGAATTCTGCGGAAATATTCGTGTCTGGTATAAGACAAGAAGCTTCTGGAGTCGGTAAGCATACCGATGAAGTTTCCAAGACATCCCAAGTTGGCAAGAGAGGTCATCTGGTCTGTCATGCCGGTTTTGTGATCATTAAACCACCATGCGGAACCCTGCTGGATCTTTCCTGGGAACTTGCTCTGGAAGCAGCCAAGGATTGTTCCGATGGAAGCGTTATCATTGGGGTTTAAGGAGTAGATGATTGTCTTCGGAATCTCATCAGTCGCGCTTAAAGCATTCAGATAATCAGCCATCTGTGCGGAAGGAGCGTAGTTGTTGATACAGTCAAATCCGGTATCAGCGCCTAACTGCTCAAACATAAACGCATTGTTATCTCTCTTGCAGCCATAATGAAGCTGCATGATCCATCCCATACGGTTGTATTCCTTTGCTGCAAATACCATAAATGCAGTTTTGTATTTCAGCTCTTCTTCTTTTGTAACAGCTTTTCCGGAAATACTCTTTGCAAAAATAGCATCAAGCTCTGCATCATCTGCAGGTACATACATTACGTACTCAAGAGCATGGTCGGAAACGCAGCAGCCCTGGCTTGTAAAGAATTCCATACGGTTCGTTAAAGCAGCCTTTAAAGAAGCGAAATCCTTGATTTCCACGTTGCTTATGGAAGACAGTTTTGTAATATAAGCAGCAAAATCAGGCTTTTCAACATTCATGGCTTTGTCCGGTCTCCATGCTGGAAGAACCTTTCCCTCAAACGTAGAATCTGCAGCAATTTTCTGATGCCATTCCAATGTATCAGCAGGATCATCTGTGGTACAGATTAAGGTTACATTGGACTGTCTGATTAGATTGCGCACACTCATGGAATCCTGATGAAGTTTTTCATTGCATAAATTCCAGACTTCTTCGGCTGTATCTGCATTTAAATAGCCGGTGTAACCAAAATATCTCTGAAGCTCTAAGTGGCTCCAGTGATAAAGGGGGTTACCGATAAGTTTTGGCATGGTTTCTGCCCATTTCTGAAATTTCTCTCTGTCAGTTGCATCCCCAGTAATGTATTTTTCTTCTACACCATTGGAACGCATCTGACGCCATTTATAATGATCGCCGCCCAGCCATACCTGAGTGATGGTATCAAATTTGCGGTCTTCATAAATTTCCTGTGGATTGATGTGGCAGTGATAGTCAACGATAGGCATCTTTGCCGCATAATTGTGATAAAGATCTTTTGCAGACTGGGTAGACAGTAAAAAGTCCTTGTCCATAAACTGTTTCATGTTAGAGAGTCCTCCTTAAATATATGTGATTAAAAATTAGTAGTACCTCGCTTTATCAGCTCTGGAGTAATGGTAGTCTTAGCAGGCACATTGCCTCCTTCTAACACCCTCATCAATGTATTGACGGTAGTGGTGCAGAGAGCTTCAACCTTGTTGTCCACGGAAGTGATTTCGGGTGTTGTGCACCGGGACAATATAGAATTATTATATCCAATGATGTTTAATCCCTCAGGGATGGAAATTCCGGCCTGATTTGCATATTTTACCGCACCAACTGCCAAAATATCCTCAGCAGCAAGAATGGAATCAAACTTTATTCCGGAATCGGACAGTTCCCTAAGCTGTTCCATAGCAAGATCCGGATCTTTGGAGCAGAGAACCATAAGCTCATCCCGTAGCGGCAAATTGGCCGCCGCCGTAGCCTGACGATAGCCTGATAGCTTGCGTAAATTGCTGTAAGAGGTGCCGGAATAAAGATATAACAGAGCCGAACGACCTGAATCGTAAAGCTTTGTTGCGGCAGAATAAACAGCGGCGTGATCGTCACAGACCGTGCTGTAAATCTGTCCGCCCTCCAGACAGCCATTGACCAGCATAATTGGAATGTCCTTAGCCGCTTCCAAAAGATAGGCGTTGTCCTTTTCTTTCGCTTCCACGTAATGGGAACCAGCAAGAATAATGGCATCCACACGCTTGGAACGCAGCAGTTCCAAATACTTCTTTTTGGTTTCGGGAAGATATCCGCTGCAGCATAAGATGGAATCATATCCGCTGCTCCTCAGCTGTTTTTCCAGATAATAGACAGCCTCTGCAAGCCACGGGTCAGAGGAATCCGCGCACATGATTCCAATGGTCTTCATGGTGTTGAGTCCCAGACTTCTGGCGAACACATTCGGAGTATAGCCAAGCTCGCTCATGACAGCGAGAACCCGTTTCCTGGTCTTTTCACTGACATTGGGATTTCCATTAATTACACGGGAAACGGTAGCGATTGAAACGTGAGCATGTTCGGAAACATCGTAAATATTCAAAAGCGTTCCCTCCATAATTGTAAGTATTTACATTCCTAAGTTATTATACATAATTATGATATATATTACAATCCCTCATTTATATTTTTTGCTAAATAATACAGAAAACAAGTATAATCCTGTAAACACTTACAAATACTTCGTATATGCGAAAATAATGTTGCTTTTTTGTAGAGCCCGGGAGTATACTAGATTCTGGAAATGGAGGCTATACCATGAAACTTAACAGAACCACACAACGTACAGTAGAAATCCTGAAGCTCATTTCGAAAACACCGGAAGGCGCAACGTTAGATGATATCTGCCAGAAACTGGACCTCCCCAAGACCAGTGCCTACGATATCGTCACCACTCTGGGAGAGATGGGCATGGTAAATGTAACAAAGGGACAGAAGCAGAATTATACCATCGGCTTAATGGCATACAGGGTCGGAGTCAATTATACCAACAATTTAGACTTTATCGGAATCATTGAGCCGGTACTGAAGGCATTTTCAAAGGAAGTGGGCAAAACTGTTTTTTTTGGAGTTCCATCGGATCATCATGTTGTATACATATGTAAGTTCGAACCGGAGAATCCTATTATTACGACAGCTACGGTTGGATCGAAAAATCCCATGTACTGCACTTCTTTAGGGAAGGTAATTCTTGCCTACAGCGAGGAAGAAAGCAGAGATCAGGCCATCAGCCGCATCCGATTTTCTCGATATACAGAACGAACCATTGAAAACAGAGAAGGCCTCCTTGCTGAACTGGAAAGGGTCAGAGAAAGAGGATACGCTTTTGACGCAAGAGAGATGGAAGAGCATATGCAGTGCGTGGGAGCACCGGTTTTTGACCGGGACGGAAACGTACTGGGAGCAATCAGTATATCCAGCTTATATAAGCCGACTGAGGATTATGAGGCTCTTGGAAAGTTAGTTTCCCAAAAGGGAATGGAGGTTTCCAGGTTATTAGGCTTTCTTGGAAAAATATGAGGAATACTTATTGACAAAATGCCTGGAAGCGATTAATATTTCAAGTATAAGAATCGCAAATAAGAAGTTAATTCGTATATGCGAATTTAAAAAAGGAGAGAAGAACAATCATGAAAAAAGAACTAGTTTTATCAAAGATGAAAAAAGACTGTCTGGTTGCTGTTGTTCGTGCAAAAAGCCTGGAACAGGGCGAGAAGGTCGTTGATGCAATTATCGCAGGCGGAATCAATTTTATTGAAATTACTATGACTATGGATGAAGGAAACCCAATTGAATTCATCGCTAAAATGTCTGAAAAATATAGCACCAATAAAGATGTTGTAATCGGTGCAGGTACAGTTCTTGATCCAGAAACTGCAAGAGCAGCAATCCTGGCAGGTGCTAACTATGTGGTAAGCCCAGGCTTAAACGTAGAGACAATCAAGCTTTGCAACCGTTACAGAGTACCGATGCTCCCAGGCGTTATGACTCCTACCGAAGCAATTACTGCTCTGGAGTGCGGCTGTGACATCATCAAGATCTTCCCAGGCAACATCATGGGACCAGCAGCGATCAGCTCCTTTAAAGGACCCCTTCCTCAGGGTGATTTCATGCCATCTGGCGGTGTTGACGTTGATAACGTTGATAAGTGGATCAAGGCAGGCGCATATGCCGTTGGTACAGGCAGCAGCCTGACAAAGGGCGCTAATACAGGCGATTTTGCAGCAGTTACAGCGAAAGCAAAAGAATTTGTTGAAGCAGTAGCAGCAGCTCGCAAATAATAGAAAACAACTTAAGAATTAAGGAGAATACAAAATGGCAAAAATCGTAACCATGGGCGAGATCATGTTAAGATTATCTACCCCTAACAATGAAAAGTTTATTCAGGCAGATGAATTTGATGTAAATTATGGCGGCGGCGAAGCAAACGTTGCAGTTTCTCTTGCAAATTACGGACATGAAGCTGAATTCGTTTCAGCAGTTCCGAAGAATCCAATCGGAGATTGCGCAGTTGCAGCTTTAAGAAAATATAACGTTGGAACAAAGCACATCGCTAAGACCGGAGAGAGACTTGGTATCTACTTCTTAGAGACAGGTTCTGCTATGAGAGCTTCTACTGTAGTATATGACAGAGCACATTCATCTATCTCTACAGCAACAGTAGCAGACTTTAACTTTGATGAAATCTTTGAAGGCGCAGACTGGTTCCACTTTACAGGAATTACTCCTGCTGTCAGCGACAGTGCAGCTGAACTGACTGAGGCAGCTTTAAAAGCAGCTAAGGCACATGGCGTTACTGTATCCGTTGACTTAAACTTCCGTAAAAAATTATGGTCTTCTGAGAAGGCTCAGAAAGTTATGACAAACTTAATGCAGTATGTTGATGTATGTATCGGTAACGAAGAAGATGCAGAGAAAGTACTTGGCTTCAAGCCAGGCAACACTGATGTTACTTCCGGAGAACTGGAATTACAGGGATATGTTGATATCTTCAATCAGATGGTTGACAAATTCAACTTTAAGTATGTAGTAAGCTCTTTACGTGAAAGCCATTCAGCTTCCGATAACGGCTGGTCTGCATGCATTATGGATGGTGCTTCACGTGAATTCTACCATTCCAAAAAGTATCATGTTACACCAATCGTAGACCGTGTAGGCGGCGGAGATTCTTTCGCAGCAGGCGTAATCTGCGGTATGGCTGACAAAAAAGATTTCAAGGCTGCTCTGGAATATGCAGTAGCTGCTTCCGCATTAAAGCACACCATTCCTGGCGACTTCAACCTTGTATCCAGAGAAGATGTTGACAGCTTAGCTGGCGGTGACGGATCAGGACGTGTTCAGAGATAATTTAACTGAACGAGGAAAGACATCGGGGGGTCATTATGTAATGACCCCCTTTTTTTAAAATCTATGGAGGAACGATCGAGATGAGTGACAGACCATTTGATTTATTAAGCCTGGGCGAATTGCTTTTGCGTCTGTCTCCGGATGGAGTGGAAAGACTGGTCCGGGGAGATTCCTTTCAAAAACAGGTTGGTGGAGCAGAGTTAAATGTAGCGGTTGGTGCGGCTCTTTTGGGGCTTCATACCGGTGTAGTAACCCAGCTTCCTGCCAATGATATGGGAAATTTTGTAAAGAACAAAGTGCGTTCCTATGGAATCAGCGATGATTATTTTGTTTATGATGAAAGTTCCAATGCCAGACTTGGACTTTATTATTACGAATATGGTGCATATCCTAGAAAACCGAAGGTAATTTACGACAGGAAGAACAGCTCTTTCTATAATATTAGTGAAACCTCTTTTCCAGATGACATGTACAAAGCAACCACCTGCTTTCATACCACTGGCATTACCCTTGCGCTGTGTGAAAACACGAGAAAGACTGCCATTGATATGATACGCAAATTCAAAGAGAGCGGCACCATCATTTCTTTCGATGTAAATTTCCGCGGTAATTTATGGACCGGAGAGGAAGCAAGGGCCTGCATCGAGCAGATCCTTCCTTATGTGGATATTTTCTTCTGTTCAGAAGATACCGCCAGGCTGACCTTTAAAAAAGAAGGAACAGCCAAAGAGATGATGAAGAGCTTTACCAAGGATTATCCTATTTCCATCGTGGCTTCTACCCAGAGAATCGTACATAGTCCGAAGAGCCAT
This sequence comes from Lacrimispora sp., assembly GCA_029256305.1. Taxonomy (GTDB): domain Bacteria; phylum Bacillota; class Clostridia; order Lachnospirales; family Lachnospiraceae; genus Lacrimispora. Next base: position 6,761 of record JAQSYE010000006.1, read on the forward strand.
ACATTCGGTTCTATTATTTACGATGCTGCCAGAAACGAATATTATGAGGAAGAACCATACCATAATATTGATGTTGTTGACCGGATTGGAAGCGGAGATGCTTATATAGCAGGTGCGCTTTATGGTCTTTTAAGCACTGGCGGAGACTGCATGAAGGCGGTTCAGTACGGCAATGCAACTGCAGCGTTAAAGAACACCATACCAGGAGATCTTCCAACCTCAGATTTAAGTGAGGTTAATACAGTAATTCGGGAACATAATGATAAGGGACCTCAAAGCGAGATGAGCAGATAGCAGGATAAAATATACAGACAGGCGGACCGGGATTTTATAAATCCTGCTCCGCCTGATTTCGTATAATGAGACTATGGCTATACGGCATTTAAACCTTTAAATGAAAATCCTATTATTATCGTAAGAAAACAATAAAATGCTAATGCATAATTGACAAAACAGAAATAATATTATATAGTTTGATTAGACAATCTGTATAGTAGATACGATATAATCTTTGATTTAAACGTTTAAACTACCATTTACGCTAAAGGATTTCGAATTATCTTTTAGCGATTCTTAAATCTGACAGTTTAAACGATTAAATAAAAAAATAATTTGGAGGGTAGATTTATGAGAAGGAAGAAATTATGGGGACTAATTTTTCTGACAGCGGCGGCAGTGGGAATGCTTGTCGGGTGCAGCACAAAGGGGAAACCAACGGCTGGGGAGCAAAAGAAAGACGGAGGGCAGAAGGTTACCATAGCAGTGTGGAATGAACCAAATAAGGATGAGGCATTGAATATGTATGCGCAGGCAGAAAAGGCAACCGGAATTAAGGTAGAAGTAACAGTGATTCCGGAAAGCGATTATTCTTCTAAGCTAAACCAGATGGTTTCCACAGGGGATGACTCTGCTGATGTCTATGTGATCTGGGAGAATGATATCGCCAATTTTGCAAAGGCAGGAGGTATCATTCCCATGGATGATTACTTGAAAAAATCATCTGTCCAGACTTCAGATTTTATTGATGCAGTTTCCACACTATCTGCGGGGCTTGGCGGTACATATGGTCTGCCGTGGTGCGCTGCAACAGAGATTCTTTACTATAACAAGGATATGTTTGATGCCGAAGGGATTTCATATCCAGGAAATGACTGGTCCTATAAGGATTATAAGTCCGCAGCGGAAAAGCTGACAAAAAAGGATACTGACGGTAAAACACAACAGTATGGTTGTACACTTCCCAATACTCAGACATGGTGGGCTGGAATTGGGGGAGCAGGAGATCAGGTATACGATCCTACCAAGGGACACATGGTAATTGGTGATGGTGCGGTATCTTTCGTCACAGACGTGGCAGCTATGGTAAAAAGCGGGGTAATGCCAGAGCCATCTTCTGATACGGCAGATTTATTTTCTTCTGGTAAAGCGGCGATGAGCTGGCAGGGAAGCTGGAATATCGGAACTTATGGAAGCAGTCTTCCATTCCAATGGGATATTGCAACCATACCAACCGACAAAATAAAATACAATACCTTGCATACAGGCTTTTACAGCATCAATGCTAAAAGCAAGAACCAGGATGCGGCATTTAAAGTAATTGAATATCTTATGGGAGAAGAAGGGCAGACCATTAACTCCAAGGCCAGCGGCAATCCTTCTGCCATCAAATCCATTGCTGAAAAAGGTGCATGGAAAGTGGAAAGTGCCACTTCTGTGAAAAACTGGGCTGCAATGACCGATTCGTTAAAAGCCGGTGTATTCGGATATACCTGCCTTCCGTCCGGTGTTACCAACAATGCAATCAGCGAATTTAACGCGGCAGTTCTTGGACAGATGACTCCCGAAGAAGCTGTGAAAAAAGCCGATGCCTATGCCCGGGAAACCATTGGTTATTAGACTATCAGCTGGAAGGAAAGTGGAATGATAATGGAAAAAGAAAGCAGTAAGACGGCAAAGAAGAAAAAGCTAATGAACCATTTGACAGCTTATGCTTTTTGCGCTCCGTGGATGATTGGATTTATATGCTTCACTCTGTTTCCCATTGCTTTTTTATTTGCTGTCAGCCTGACAAACCGGAAACTTAATGGCGTTTCCCAGTTCATAGGTTTGGCCAATTACGTCAATATGTTTCAAAGTGCCACGTTCTGGAACTCGTTTCGGGTTACTTTGCTTTTTACGGTTGTCATGATGATTGTAACCACGATATGGGCTGTGATAATGGCCCTGCTGCTGAACTACAGGCAAAGGCTGAATGGTATTTTTCAGTTCTGTTATTTTCTGCCGTCGGTAATCCCGACGGTAGCACTTGCCTATACATTCCGAACTATATTTGGGAAGGAAGCAGGACTTTTAAATGGACTTATTACTGGGCTTACTGGTAAGAATGTGATGGTTAACTGGCTGTACGACAGTCGAACAGTCTATGTGGCTCTGTTTTTCATTACACTGTTTACGTACAACACAGGGCAGATGATGCTGATCTTCCGTTCCGGATTAAACGATGTACCCAGAGAACTTTATGAGGCATGCGAGATTGACGGAGCCAGCCCTTTAAAGAAATTTTTAAAAATTACACTGCCCATGATATCGCCAATTATTCTATTTAACGCAGTTATGGGCTGTATCAGTGCATTAAATGGCTCATTCGCTCTTTTATATCCACTGACTGGAGAAAATGGTGATCCAAACGGAATGTCCCAGGTGCTCAGCCTTCTGATATACAAAGAGGCATTCAGCAACATGAAGGTGGGATATGCCTGTGCCATGTCAGTCATTCTTTTTCTGGTTGCGTGTTGCTTTGGAATCGGTATATTTGCAATTTCCAAAAAGATTGTTTACTATGAAAATTAAGGGGAGAGAGACATGAAATCAGCAAAAACAAGAAAGAAGGCCGGCCGGATTCTGGTTTTCATAATTAAAATTTTGGTTGGGATAATCATGTTTTCTCCGATTATCTGGGTACTCACCGGTTCTTTTAAGACGTTAACAGAGTTTACCTCTTCCTCTGGTATTTTCCCCAAAAAGGGGACGATAGAAAACTATGGATATATTTTTCGTCATTCCAACTATATGCTTTATCTAAGAAATACGGTTTTGCTAATGGCTGGAACCACTATGGGAACTTTGATTTCCTCTTCCCTGGTGGCCTATCCCCTTGCCAGAATGGAGTTCCCCGGTAAAAATCTGATTTTTTCCCTGATTGTGGGAACAATGATGATTCCCAATATTGCACTTATTGTTCCCCAGTATATTATGTTTGGAAAAGTTGGCTGGCTGGATTCCCTGCTTCCTATGATCGTTCCTTCATTTTTTGCATACCCGTATAATGTATTTTTATTTCGACAGTTCTTTCGTTCCATTCCGAAAGAACTGGATGAGGCCGCGACTATGGATGGGTGCAGTAGAATTGGTATTTTTTTCCGCGTGCTGATCCCGTTGTCAAAGTCTACCTTTACGACGATTGGTGTGTTGTCTTGTGTATTCTGGTGGAATGAACTGACGCAGCCGGTTTTTTACATAAACAGCGATAAATGGCGTACGCTGACCATTGCACTTATGACCACATTTATGTATACTTCAGGTAATGCGTTTGTAATCAACTGGCCTTCGATTATGGCGGCTTCCACGCTAATGATTCTGCCTCCCATGCTGCTTTATCTGTTTGGGTCCAGATTCTTAGTGGAAGGAATTAAAACGTCTGGTCTGAAGGGATAAACAGTTGAAATGAAAGAAAGAGTAGGGAACACATGACACTAAAGGAAATTGCATCAATGGCAGGAGTATCAGTGGCAACCGTATCGTATGTTCTCAATAATACGGCACAGGTGAGCGATGAGACCAGAAAAAAGGTAGAGAAGATTATTAAAGAAACCGGATACCGGTCTAATATCCTGGCAAAGAGCTTAAGAAGGAATGAGTCCTTTCTGGTGGGAGTGATTGTTGAGGATGTAACGGTATGGCATACTGCCTATATTATTGACGGGATCAATGAGATTGCAGAAGCAAGAGGATATAACACCATCCTGAGCAATTTAAGACTGTTAAATAAAATTGAATCCCAGTTTGACCACATTTCCAATTATCAGAGGGATATTGATAAAGCACTGGATGTAATGGTTGGGATGCAGGTGGATGGCATTATTTATGTAGGCATGCATGACCGGAAAATCAGCCATATTCTTGGCAATATAAAAAAACCGGTGGTTTACTGCTACTGTTATACAGATGGGGAAGGTTCTTCGGTTCGCTACAGTAATGAAAAGACGGTTTACCAGATGACTCAGATGCTGATTGAAAACGGCCACAGAGAATTTGGGGTTATTAATGGACTTAAGGAGTCGGAACCCGCTGCATTAAGGTACAACGGGTTTTTAAAGGCGTTAAATGAGGCCGGAATTACAATGAAAGAGGAGAATATAACCTGTGGAAACTGGAAATACCGGGAAGGAAAAGAAGCAGCTAAAAAGCTTTTGGGAAAAAGCGATCACCCAACTGCAATTGTGGCGATGAACGATGACATGGCGGTTGGGGTCTGTGATGCAGCAAGAGAGCTGGGACTTAAAGTTCCTGATGATGTTTCTGTCACAGGTTTTGACAATGCCGATATTATACAATACGTGAGCCCAAGGATCACAACAGTGGAGCGGCCTTTGCAGGAGATGGGTTATCGTTCCATGGAGCTTCTGCTTGAAGGTGTAAGAGGAGCCAGCGTTGGAGATGTGAGCATCACGCTTCCCTGTGCTCTGATCGAAGGGGAATCTGTAAAAAAACTTAATTAGGAAAATAGATAGCAGAGCGAGGACGAGGTATGGTGGGAAATAAACTGACGGGTGCAGATTTAAAACATGTTTCAATCCAGGATTCATTTTGGGGTAAATATATTGACCTGGTAGATGAGGTGATCCTACCGTTTCAGTGGGATCTGATCAATGACAGGGTTGAAGGGGCGGAAAAAAGCTACTGCATCAGGAATTTCCGTATTGCTGCTGGTAAGGAAGCAGGAGAACATAAAGGCATGGTGTTCCAGGATACAGATGCAGCAAAGTGGCTGGAAGCAGTTGCCTGTTCTCTCAATATACACAGAAATGAGAAGCTTGAGGCGGCGGCGGATCAGGCCATTGATTTAATTGCTGCAGCCCAGTGCGAAGACGGGTATTTAAACACTTATTATACAATTACAGGAAATAAAAGATGGTCAGATTTATTTGAGGGTCATGAGCTTTATACAGCAGGTCATATGATTGAGGCGGCAGTGGCATATTTTCAGGCCACCGAGAAAAGGAAGTTCCTTCATGTAGTGTGTAAATTTGCGGATTACCTTTGTCTCGTTTTTGGACCAGAGGAGGGGAAAATTCATGGTTATCCGGGGCATCCGGAGATTGAACTTGCCCTGGTGAAACTATACCGGGTGACAGAGAACAGAAACTATCTTTGGCTTGCAGATTATTTTGTGAGAACAAGAGGAGAGAAGCCCTGTTACTTTTTAAATGAGGACTGTATAAAAAACGGGAATTATATTTTCCCTGAATTTAAAGATTTTGATCTGGATTATAATCAGTCCCATATGCCCTTAAGGGAACAGGAGACAGCGGAAGGTCATTGCGTTAGGGCTGTTTACCTTTACAGCGCTATGGCTGACCTGGCATATGAATATCAGGATGAAACCCTGATCCGTCAGTGCGAAACGCTGTGGGAGAACATTGTGAACAAGCGGATGTATATAACCGGAAGCATTGGATCGGCCGCCTATGGCGAACGATTTACCGGGGACTACGACCTCCCCAATGATACCAACTATTCAGAGTCCTGTGCGACGGTAGGTCTTGCCATGTTTTCCAACCGAATGTTTCATCTCACCAGAGATGGGAGATACATGGATGTTGTGGAAAAAGCCTTATACAACACGCTCCTTGCAGGAATTGCAATGGATGGAAAACATTTCTTCTACGTAAATCCGTTAGAGGTAGTGCCTGAGGTGGCGAATAAAAACCCCGCCTACAGTCATGTGAAAACCACCAGACAGCTTTGGTTTGGAGTGGCCTGCTGCCCGCCTAATATTGCAAGGACCCTTGCCTCTCTGGGAAATTACATATACGCTTCAGACGAAGACACAATCTATGTCAATCTTTTTATACAAAGTAGAATTGACTGTCAGCTCTCCGGAGTTGGAATCAGTCTGAGGCAGGAATGCGACTATCCGGAAAGTGGATCGATTACTCTTTTTGTAAACCCGAAGGAGTCGGGAAGTCAGTTTACCCTGGCTGTGCGTATTCCTTCTTACAGCAGGGGAGCAGTGATTAAAATTAATGGAAAAGAGGAGCTTGGGAAGCTGGAAAAAGGGTATCTCTATTTAAAGCGAATCTGGGATACGGATGATGAGGTTATAATTGAACTGAATGTTCCTTTCCGATACGTCAGATCCAATCCCAGAGTGCGCCATAATATAGGAAAAGTCAGCCTGATGAAGGGGCCAGTGGTTTATTGTATGGAAGAGGCGGACAATGGAAATTATCTATCAGCGGCGGTCATTGATACCAGTGTGGAGCCACTAGAAGAATTTGACCACTCACTTTTAAGAGGCACCTTGTGTGCCAGATTAAAGGGAGTACGTATTGATTATGAGAAGACCGGAGAATCCCTTTATGGGGAAGACCGTCCGGTTTATAAAGAAGCAGAGTTGAAAGCAATTCCTTATTCCTGTTGGAATAACAGGGGAGAGGGAGAGATGATTGTCTGGATGAGAGAAAAGGAATAGAAAAAAAGCCTGGGAATGAATCCAGGCTTTTTCCGATTAATTTCCGCACTCCACACTTATTTCATTAAACTTTTCAAGAATAAAGTTAATATCCAGGCTGTCTTTTTCTTCCTCTGCGCAGTCCACAACTGCATTGCCCTGATGCATCATCAGAAGCCGGTTACCGTAGTCCACTGCGTAGCGGAGGTTATGGGTTACCATGATAGTGGTAAGCTGTTTTTCTTTCACGATCTTATCCGTCAGCTGCATGATAATCTCAGCGGTTTTAGGATCAAGGGCTGCCGTGTGCTCATCAAGAATCAGGAATTGGATGGGGGTCATGGTTGACATTAAAAGTGCCATGGCCTGCCTTTGACCTCCAGATAAAACTCCAACCTTAACATGCAGTTTGTCTTCCAGCCCAAGACCCAATGTGTGAAGCTGTTCTTTGTAATAACCAATCCGCTGCTTATTGGTTCCGGGAAGTAAATTAAAGGGCTTTCCTTTGGTATCAGCCAGTGCCATGTTTTCCAGAATGGTCATGTTCGGGCAGGTGCCCACTGACGGATTCTGATAGACTCTGCCGATGCGGCGCTGGCGGCGGTACTCCGGCATATTGGTGATATCGGCGCCGTTAATGAGTATGGATCCGTTGTCTAAAGGGATGCTGCCGCAGATCATATTCAAAAGAGAAGTCTTTCCCGATCCGTTGCTTCCCACAACTGATACAAATTGCTGGTCCTTTATCGTCAAGTCAAAATTGTGAAACAGACACATTTCGTTGACGGTCCCGTGGTTATAATATTTATTAATGTTTTTCAGTTCAATCATGCTTTCACCTTCTTTTCCCTGCCGTTGCTCAGTACCAGAATGGCTAAAAACAGAACCGATGTAATGAGTTTTAAGTCTGAAGCTTCCATTCCTAAGTAAATCGCCAAAGATACGCAGGCTTTGTAAATGATAGAGCCTATAATGACAGCAGTGGTTGATTTAACAAAACCGACCCGCTTAAAAAGCTTTGTTCCGATAATGACATTGGCAAGACCGATGACGATGGTTCCAGTTCCCATGCTGATTTCAAAAAAACCTTTTTGCTGGCAGTATACGGAGCCTGCCAAGGCAGCCAGACCATTTGCGATAGCAAGACCAACGATCTTAACCATTCCCCGATCTTTTGCAAGAGAAGTGACAAGTGTTTCATTATCGCCCACTGCCCTCAACAGATATCCGGAGCGGGTTTTTAAGTACTGGTCTAAAATAAATTTCACAACAAGAACGATGACTGCCAGAATAATAACTGCAGTAACAGCACTTAGAGACGCTGGAAACAGCCTGTTAACCAGGCTGTTTTCAAAAATGGTGTTCGCATTGAAAAATGGAACATTGGCTTTTCCGGCAACTCTTAAATTAACGGAGTACAAAGCAGTCATGACAATAATACCAGACAGAAGATCCCGCACTTTTAATTTTACATGGATAAAACCGGTGATGCATCCGGCCAGAGCTCCGATGACAAAAGCAACAAACAGGGTTGCCAGAGGATTGAACCCGGCTAAAATAAGTGTAACGGTAACAGCGCCTCCAAGAGGAAACGTCCCATCAACAGACAGATCCGGAAAATCCAGAATCTTATAGGTGATGTATACGCCTAACGCCATAATGGCATAAACCAGACCTTCTTCTAAAACGCCAAGTATGATTGACATGATTTAACTTCCTCCACTATGTTTCTTCTTATTTTGTTCCTTTTGAAATATCAGTAAACATCTTAGCTGCAGAATCGGTCAGTTCCTTTGGCAGTGTAACGCCAAGTGTATCGGCAACTTTGGAATTTCCGTAAAAGGCAGCATCTTTAATAACTTCATAATTTAATTCACTAGCCTTGGCTTCTCCCTTTAATACCTTGGCAGCCATGACACCGGTCTGTTTCCCTAAATCCACATAATCAAGACCCATTGCTGCAAGACAGCCGATCTTAACCTGTTCCACTTCACTGCCGAAAACAGGAATGTTTTTCTTGCCGGCTTTATCAAGGATGAGCGGAAGAGAGCTTACCACTGTATTATCAGTTAAATTGTTAAGGCAGTCAACCTTTTCTAAAAGGCTGTCAGTTGCCAGGGAGATATCGGCAGTTGAGGTAACTGGTCCTTCCACGATCTCAAATCCATAATTGCCAGCCGCCGCTTTGTATTCTTTAATGGCCGTTTCTGAATTTACTTCACTGGTGCTGTATAAAATTCCAATTTTCTTTGCATCTGGAAGAATTTTGCGGATCATTTCCAGCTGTTTTTCAACCGGAAGCTTGTCGCTGGTGCCGGTTATTTCGCCAGCCGGAGTGCCGTCTTCTTTGGCAAGAGCAGCAGCTACCGGATCTGTGACAGCTGTGAAAATAACAGGGATATTAGCTTTTTTTGCTCCGCCGTAGGCTGCCTGTGCCATGGGGGTTGCAATGGCGCAGATCAGATCGGTCTTCTTTGCAAGAAAGTTGTTTACGATCTGGCTGGCTGTACCGCCGTCGGCCTGTGCATTTTCATAGAGGACAGTTAAATTCTTTCCTTCCTCAATCCCTTCTGCGGCAAGTCCTTGTAAAAAACCTTCCCTGCAGTTATCCAGAGAGCCATGCTCTGCAAACTGGGCGATTCCGATGGTATAAGTTCCAGCTTCTCCACTCTTTGCAGATGCTGCAGAAGTGGATTCCTGTGTCTTTTCCGGTGCCTTACCAGAAGCGCATCCGGTGAGAGAAGCAGCGAGTGCTGCCAGTAACATGATTTTTACAGATTTTTTCATAATAATTCCTCCTAAAATTTATTTTTATTAATAAAAAAGCTTTTGTTGCATAAAAAAAGTCCCAAGTATGTTATTCACATACTTGAGACGAATCATACAATCCGCGGTGCCACTCAAATTGGCTTAATATAAGCCCTCTTTTCATATACTAGCATATATGCCACATTATATAACGGTTGTGGATTCCGTCAGCCCCTACTTCCATTCGGTTCAAGGCTGCCCTCAAAAGTCCATTCAGCTATCTGCACTATACCGCACTCACACCACCGGCGGCTCTCTGAAATACTGCTAGGAAAGCTTACTCTTCTTTTTCAACGGTTTCTTTTATTAATCAATATATTAATGCGTGAAAGGAATTTTGTCAATAAGTAATTTAAAAAACTTTATTTATTTCCGGGGTTCTGTGATAGAATAGGGAAAAGACATGAGATGGAGGGAGAGTTTATGAACAGACTGTTAGTTGTAGTGGACATGCAAAGGGATTTTATAGACGGTTCATTGGGAACCAGACAAGCGCAGGAAATTGTCACCAACGTAGAAAAGAAAATCGAAGAATATCAGGCTGCAGGAGACGATGTGATATTTACTCTGGATACCCATGAGAACAATTATATGGATACTCAGGAAGGAAAGAATCTTCCAGTTTTGCATTGCGTGAAGGGAACTGCTGGCTGGGAGCTGGCTGATGCTTTAAAAAAGATTCCGGGCAGGCGTTTTGAGAAAAATACCTTTGCCAGTACGGCTGTAGGGGAATATGCAGCATCAGGCAGCTATAAATCCATAGAGCTTATCGGTGTGTGCACCGATATCTGCGTTATTTCCAACGCTCTGTTAATCAAGGCATTTCTTCCGGAGACTCCAATTTTTGTTGATTCTGCCTGTTGTGCGGGAGTAACACCAGAAAGCCATGAAAATGCGTTGAATTCCATGAAGATGTGCCAGGTTACCATTTTATAATTAAGACATTAAAAAAGCAAAAAAACAGGTCATGCAGTTGTTTTTTTGCTTTTTTATTGAAATTATCTGCCCAGGCGTTCTAAATCCTGATAGAAACCGGGGTAGGAGATATTTACACATTCTGCTCCTTTAATTTCTGTTTCCCCCTCTGCACATAATCCTGTAACAGCAAAGGTCATGGCAATTCTATGATCAAGCTTACTGTCAATCACTGCTCCGTGAAGTGGCTTGCCTCCACGGATGATCATTCCATCCTCTGTTTCTGTTACGTCAGCACCCATCGCAGAAAGATTGTGTACCATTACTTCAATCCGGTTGGATTCCTTTACCTTTAATTCCCCGGCATCTCTTATTATGGTTTCGCCCTCTGCAAAGCAGGCCATGGCGGCTATCATGGGGAGTTCGTCAATTAAAGTTGGGATAATGGCGCCTCCGATATTTGTTCCGTGAAGAGTACTGGATTTTATAAGAATATCAGCAGTCGGTTCACCAGAATCGGTGTTTTCGTTAAGCAGTGTGATATTCGCACCCATATCCCGGCATACGGAGAGAATTCCGTCTCTGGTAGGATTGATTCCAACATGCTTCAAAAGTATTTCAGAGCCAGGGACTAAAAGACCTGCGGCAATGAAAAAGGCGGCAGAGGAGATATCTCCCGGAACATCAATTCTATTTCCATACAATTCCTTCGCAGACCGTATGGAGGCAGTTGTGCCTTCGGTTGTTACATCTGCCCCAAAGTATTTTAGCATAATTTCAGAATGATTTCTTGATACATAAGGTTCTGTGACCTTTGTCTCACCGTCTGCATAAAGCCCCGCAAGAAGAATGGCTGATTTTACCTGGGCAGAGGCTACTTTACTGGTATAATGAATGCCGTAAAGCTTCTTTCCGGTAATAGCAAGAGGCGCGCAGCCATTGCCCTCCAGGCTTCTTATGTCTGCGCCCATGTGAGAGAGCGGGTCCATGATCCGCTTCATTGGGCGTTTCTTAATGGAATCATCGCCGGTAAGGGTGACATCAAAGTCCTGTGCAGCCAGAATACCGGATATGAGACGGGTGGTGGTTCCGCTGTTTCCGCAGTCCAGAATTGTCTCCGGTTTTTTCAGCCCGAACAGACCGTTCCCTTGAACAATCACAGAGTCCCCATTATTTTCAATCCCGATCCCCATTTTTTTAAAACAGGCAATGGTAGACAGACAATCGGCGCCCTGGAGAAAATTAGTGACCTCCGTCGTGCCTTTTGCCAGAGAGCCGAACATAATACTACGGTGGGAAATTGATTTATCGCCAGGTATGGATAATTCTCCCCTGAGAGGGGAGGCTTTTGTAAATTTCATAGGATACCTCTCTTAATTGGATATTAATTCATAATGATAGCGCTCCAGCTGCTTCCAGGCCTCATCCATGGTTTCCTTGTCGTAAAATGCGATGCGAAGGGTTCCTTCTCCGTGTTCCCGGTTATGATTAATCCCGATGTTGCGGATACTGATTCCCTTGGCAGCCAATATGACAGAAAGAGTTGATATGGCACCCACTTCATCAGCCATATCAACAGTAAAGAAGTACTCAGGCGCAATGGGACCGGTTGTTTTTTCTGAGAAAGTATTCCGGTAATCCCTGGAGGTTTCAAACAGCTGGTTAATGTAGCTGCCATTTTTTTTATTTAATTCACCTAGAATCAAATTTAAAGAAGCGATGTAGCGCTCCAGAATAAGAGAAAGATTCTGATGATTTGTCATACAGATCTGTTCCCACATTTCCGGTGAAGAGGAGGCAATTCGCGTAATATCTTTAAATCCTCCAGCAGCCAGCCTTTTCATGAGCCCCTGCTGATTGTCAGAGTCCTTTACTAGGTTTACCAGACTTGAGGCTACGATATGGGGCAGATGACTGATGGCAGCTGTCACAAAATCGTGCTCATGATAGTCTAAAACAATGGGGATGGAACCGATCATCTCTGCAATATGGACGAGACGGTTGGTCTGCTTCTCGGTCGTTTGCTCAGTGGGAGTAATGATATAGTAAGCATTTTCCAACAGGTGATCCGTGGAATTTTCATAGCCCGTTTTTTCTGAGCCTGCCATTGGGTGGCCGCCCACAAACCAGGACTCCATACCAAGGCGGATTACGGCCTCATGGATGTCTGTTTTGGTGCTCCCTACATCAGTGACGATGGCTCCCGGCTTTAAATAGGGCTGGATTTTGCTTAAATAATCTGCATTGTATTCCACTGGGGTACAAAGGAATATAAAGTCACACTCCGAAAGCTCTTCTCCAATGCCGTCGAGAATGACATCCACGATGCCCTCCTCTTTTGCTTTGTCAAGCTTGGAACGTGTCCGCATATAAGCCATTATTTTTGTATCTGGTGCTTCACGCTTGATCCCCCGGGCAATGGAGCCCCCAATCAGACCAAGCCCGATAAAGGCAATAACATCATCATTCATTGAAAACCCTCCCCGAAAGTTTTGCGTAAGGCTGTAACTGCTCTGTTAATTGTTCAAACTGCTCAAAGGTGAGAGACTGGGGGCCGTCAGATAATGCACAGGCAGGACAGGGATGAACTTCCACAATCAGGCCGTCTGCGCCCACTGCAAGAGCTGCCTTGGAGATCGGCTCGATGTAAGCCCGTACACCAGTGGCGTGACTGGGATCTACGATGATTGGAAGATGGCTCTTGGACCGGATAACGGGAATTGCGCTGATATCCAGGGTGTTTCTGGTTGCTGTTTCATATGTGCGGATTCCTCTTTCACAAAGAACAATATTGGGATTGCCTTCGGAAGCGATGTATTCTGCTGCATTTAACCACTCATCGATGGTAGCGCAGAGGCCTCTTTTTAAGAGTACAGGGATTCCTGCTTTCCCTGCTTCCTTTAAAAGCTCAAAATTCTGCATATTCCTTGCGCCGATCTGAATCATATCAACGTATTTGACTGCGGTTTCCAGTGACCGGAGACTGGTTACCTCACAGACTACATTCAGTCCGGTGGCTTCTCTGGCTTCTTTCATGTACTGCAATCCTTCTTCTTCCAGACCCTGAAATGCGTAAGGGGAAGTTCTTGGCTTGTAAGCGCCGCCTCTTAAAAACTGTGCACCGGCTTTTTTTACTGCATAAGCAGTTTCTAAAAGCATGTCATGGTTTTCAATGGCACAGGGACCAGCCATCATGGCAAGGTAGCCAGGACCGATTTTGGCATTGCCTATCGTAATAACAGAATCTTCCGGATGGAATTTTTTATTTACCACCTTGTAGCTTTCTGTTACTGCAACAATTTTATCAACGCCATCGATCATCTCAATATTTGCACCCTGAAGTTTTGTTTTATCGCCTACAACACCTACTATGGTCACTTCCGTTCCCTCAGATAAATGAGCGGTCAGGCCGTTGGATTCAATTAAATGTTTCACTTTACTTACAGCCTCTGCGGAAGCGTTTGGTTTCATAATAATAATCATATCTCTTTTCCTCTTTTCTTACAAATGATTAATCCCCATTGTAATGGATAGCAGGGAAGTTGTCAACGCTTTTATACGTTGAACTTTTACACTTTAAAGTAAATTATTAAATTAAAAATAATTACTGGAAATTTTGCACAGTGAAACAGAAAATGATACGGATCGATTATGATAAATATGTGAGCAGGTTATAAGAATTATTAGTGAAGCCGTCAAAGATAATCCCTTGACACACGGTTATTTTTGTAAAAATAGCAGTTAATACTAGGAAGATGTTAAAAAAAGTTACATCAAACGTTGAAAATGCCATGTTATTTTTTGAAGAAATCATTTACTATAGATATAAAACAGATCAAAAATATATTATTTATGCACCAGATGTCATCTTAGAAACAAACCGACGATTGGCGCAGTAAAGGGATAAGACAATGGAAAAATTACAATTGAACAGAACCGGGTTTCTTACGAATTATCTGATATCCGGTCCAAAGGAAACAAATTTTATCAATCATGAATCAGATGACAACCAGCTGCGTTATGAACAGCATTTAAGATCCCTCGTGGCTGACTTAAGCAGATCCTGCCCCGAAGGTCCGGTTATCCTTGGAGAAAACAGCAGACTTCAGATGCCATGGAAGTATTATTATCATTATGGAAACTGGTTTGTGGATGAAAGCACATTCTATTCCACACTGCAGAAAGTGGAACTTGATGCAGTAACGGGAATAGAGGTAAAAGAAGATATAACAGTGAATGCTGTTGTATGGTCCTATGCAGCGGTAGATGTCTGGTGCAACGGGGAATTGGTGTGCCGTATGGATACACCGGTTTATAAGCCGATTAAAAAGAAACAGATGGAGCTTCAGCTGAAAAAAGGAATCAATGAAATTTATATCAGCCTGCAGACACTTGGTGTAAGGGATACAAGAACGTTATTCGGCATACAGATCATGGATCACATGGAAGAACTCAGCGTTGTTCTGCCAGACGAAAAGCATACCGATGAACTGGTACAGATCGAAAACTGGCTTGGTTCCATCTCCATTAAGAATTCCGTCATGACTTTTAAAGAAAGTGCGCCCAGTGGAGCTTCATTGGCCTATGACAGCCAAAGCCCTGATTTTGCCCAGGCGAAAAGCCGCCAGGAGTGGCAGGAGATCAGCGGGAAAAATCAGGTAAAGCTTGAAGAAGAGAAGCCAGGCGTTATTTTAGTAAGCGTAAAAAGTGACCATGGAATTCTCACCAGAAAAGTGGAGAATATCCTGGCGCAAAGGCCGGAATATGGGAAAGACAAAGGCTTTGATGAGAATAAACAAGCTATTTTCCATAGAATTGCCGAAGCAGAAAGTCTGTCCAGAGGTGATAAATTCGGATTTTCCATCTCCAATATTCTTGCGAGAAAAGCCCTTGGAATGGACAGTGGGCGGGATATAGAACTTCTTTATGAGACTCTGGACCAGATTGAAAGCCGGTATGACTGTTCTGATTTCCTTGTATGCGGAATTGTCCGGTATTTAAAGAATTACCCGGTCAGTGAAGATTTGGCGAAACGGTCAAAAGAGGTTCTTTTAAACTGGCGCTACTGGATGGACCAAAAGGGATCTGATGCCATGTGTTTCTGGAGTGAAAATCATTCCCTAATGTTCTATACCTGTGCCATGAATGCAGGAGAGATGTATCCGGATGAGTATTTCCCACGTGCAGACATGACAGGCAGAGAACTTTTTAAAATTGGAAGAGCCAAGGTAGAAGCATGGCTGGCTGATGTGGAGGAACATGGATTTGAAGAATTCCTAAGTACAGTCTACATGTGTGTCACTTTTGCAGCGTTGTTAAATGTAATTGATTTTTCAGAGGGTGCCATTTCCAAAAGGGCAGTTAAGATTACTGATAAACTTCTTGAAATGCTGTGCCTCCATACCTATGACGGTGTTGTCATTGCTCCAATGGGACGTGTATACAGAGAAGTGATCCATCCCTTTGAGCAGGGAGCCCAGGCGCTGATGAATTTAATCAATCCTGTCGTCCCTTACTCCTATGGAGAGGGCTGGCTGGGCTTTTATTCATGCAGCAGCTATAATCTTCCAGAAGGATTAAAAGAACTGATGGAGCGCCCGGCAGATATGGATTATTCCACCGGAAATGCTCTTATAAGGCTGAAGAAAACATCCGAGTACTGTATGACTTCCGTTCAGTCACCAAGACCAGACCCAGAATTTACACGCTGGAAAAACCTCACTCTGGATCCGGATTCCGATACCACAACCTGTGAATACACCAAGTCACTGAATGAACGGTTCCATGGAACCACCTGCTTTGAGCCTGGAGTGTATGGCTATCAGCAGCACATGTGGTATGCTGCCCTTGATATGGAGACAGATGTCTTCACGAATCATCCAGGCGGAACCTGCGATTCCTGTTCTATGAGACCCGGGTATTGGTTTGGAAATGGAGTAATGCCTGCACTGGTTCAGGAAGGAAATTTACTGGGGGCTGTTTATCATATACCAGAGGAGCACCCCATTCATTTTACTCATGCTTATTTTCCTACGCCGAAGTTTTCCGAAACAAGGATCTCTGGCAATTGGCTTTTTGGCAGTAAGGCAGAAGGATTTGTGGCGTTATGGTGCAGCAGCACATTAGAACCTGTCGATGACCAGCTGTTTGAATGCGAATACCGTACCTATGGGGATGATATTGCCTACTTCTGCGTATGCGGCAATAACCAGGAATTTAATTCCCTGGCTGAGTTTTCAGCCTATGCAGAGAATCTCCGTCCGGTATTTGATGGGAAACAACGTATTTTAACAGCAGGACCGTTAAAAGTAGGATTTACAAATAACAATGACAAAACACAGTATATTTAATGAAGATACTCAGGCAGCGGTGGATTTTTCTACCGCTGCCTATAAGAGTAATGAATATTTTATGAGAAATTACAGCAGATGTCGCGAACTTCTGCTGGTGGAAAAAGATCCTAAGGGAGCAGCAGAAGCCGTGATGTTTGGAATCAGGCATGCCAGGCTCCTTCATTTGGAAGACTTTTTGCTTCCGGTTGTTTACATTGACCTTATGCTCCCTGAACTGGTGACAGAATTAGAAAAACAGGGTATACCAAAAGCTGTCATCTGGGAGTCTTTTAAGGATGTTGAAATCTGGATTCAGTCATACCGCAAATATCATAATGGTCAGGTGGGGCTCGACCGGATTGAGTGGGTATTCCGTTCTCTTGCCGGAAAAGTGCGAAGATTTGGCAGCCTGCAGTTTGAGGAAGTGACTTATGAATTCCCATTTCTGATTTTTGAAAACAGTCAGTCCGGAGAGTTTCAGGCACTGGCATGTCCGGATCTTATGATTGACCAGGACGGATATATCTCTGGTACCAACGGAAGAAGCATTAAAAGTGAGACAAAAACTTATCTGGATTTTGGAGACAGAACTCTGACCGGGTATTTAGTGGATTTAAAATCAGGAACTGTGAAGATGGCTGCACCCGTAATATTAAACCGTAAGGAGTGGAAGCTTAAGCTTGCACCAGGAGAGAAGGCGGTTGCCGTTCATATTCCCGAGGGTTCTGATTTATCTTTGGATAGCATTGATTCTTCATTTCATACTGCAAAGAAATATTATGAAAATCAGATTCTTGTTTGCGATAGCTGGCTGCTGGACCCCCATCTGGAACACATCCTGCCTGAGAATAGCAAAATCATAAGCTTTATGCAAAGATTTCACAAAATACCTGTAATGACCCAGCATCCACAGATACTGGAGAGAGTTATGGGGTTTGATTTTACAATGGAAACACTTGAACAGTTTTCCTGCACTACTTCGCTGCAAGCCTCATTAAAGAAGTATCTTTCAGATGGAAATGAGATGTTTACCACAGCGGGTTTTATGCCATGGAAATGACAACCGGAAGGAGTACAGGGTTATGACAGGATATTATGCCGGACTGGATGTGGGCGGAACCAATGGACGTTTAAAGGTCTGTGACCCCGCAGGTAACGTGCTGGGAGAATTTACAGCACCTGGCTGCAGCCTCAATACAGACGGAGCAGAAAAAAGCAGGCTGCGTTACAGGGAACTGGTAATTCCGGCTCTAAAAGAGATGAATCTGGATCCTGGCGGCTGTCTGGGAATCTGTGTGGCAGCAAGCGGAATTGATTTTCCGGTCCATGAACATGATTGCAGATCCTTTTTTGAAGAAATGGGATTTTTCCCTGACAGGCTGATGATAATCAATGACTGTGAAGTATTCCTTTATCTGACGGAAATGCCGGCACTTGTAATAATATCCGGCACCGGTTCCGTATGCTTTGGAAGAGATGAAAACGGGATCATACACAGAACGGGCGGCTTTAATCACATAGTAAGCGATGAAGGCAGCGGTTTTGATCTGGGATTAAAGGTTTTGAGGGCAGTGGGCAATGAACTATCCGGGCGGGGAAAGAATCCCATTCTAACACCTCTTTTTATAAAATCAACCGGAATTGATACATTGGGAAAAATAGATG
This sequence comes from Lacrimispora sp., assembly GCA_029256305.1. Taxonomy (GTDB): domain Bacteria; phylum Bacillota; class Clostridia; order Lachnospirales; family Lachnospiraceae; genus Lacrimispora. The sequence continues at coordinate 25,214 of JAQSYE010000006.1, forward strand.
ATTATATCAATGCCAATCTTATGGAGAAGTCCCAGATCGCCAGATTTTCCCTTCTTGCCTATCAGGCAGCCATGTTGGGAGACGAGACAGCCATAGTTATCCACCGGGAATGCGCAGATGCCCTATGGGGGCTGATCCGTGATACAGCAGCTAAAATGAAAGCAGGCGGATTTGACCTCTGTTACTGGGGAAGTCTTCTGGTGAAGAACGATATTCTGCGGGAGATGGTGGAAGAAAAAGTAAACGTAGGGTTGCCGGGTGTGAGAACTTCCATACCCCGGATTACAGCTCTTGATGCGGCACTTCAGGCTGCGGGGAAATTACGTCACATGCCTTGAAAAATCGGATTTTAGTATAAATACAATATTTATAGGTAAAAATAGGAAAAAGAGAGGGCAATGCCCTCTCTTCTTTTATTAAAATTAGAAAAATGTCGAAAAATATTTGTGCAAATTGTACCTTTTGCTTGCAATTATAAGACATTTTTAGTAAAATATTGTTATAAGACTTAAATACCGAACAGGAGGAATGCTTATGAACGTGTATGGAACCAAACAAATCCGTAACGTCGCCTTACTTGGGCACGGGGGCGCCGGAAAAACTACCCTTGCTGAAGCAATGGCGTTAGTGACCGGAGCCATCAGCAGAATGGGAAAAGTTACCGATGGCAATACCATCAGCGATTATGACAAAGAAGAGATTAAGAGACAGTTCTCCATCTCCACTTCCCTGATTCCGTTGGAATATGAAGGAGAGGATGGACCGATCAAGATTAACTTACTTGATACTCCCGGTTATTTTGATTTTGTTGGTGAGGTAGAAGAGGCAATTAGTGTAGCAGATGCTGCTGTTATCGTAGTAAACTGCAAGGCAGGAATTGAAGTTGGTACGTTAAAGGCATGGGAGCTCTGTGAAAAGTACAAGCTTCCCAGACTATTTTTTGTAACTAATATGGATGATGATCAGGCCAGCTTTCGTGAACTGCTTATAAAGCTGGAAAAAGAATTCGGAAGAAAGATAGCTCCGTTCCACCTTCCTATCAGAGAGAATGAAAAGTTCGTAGGATTTGTGAATGTGGTGAAAATGGCTGGGCGGCGCTTCACCGTTAACAGTGATTATGTTGAATGTGAGATTCCTGATTATAGCCAGAAGAATTTAGGAATTGCCAGAGAAGCTTTGATGGAAGCGGTTGCTGAAATCAGCGAGGAATACATGGAACGGTATTTCTCAGGCGATGAATTTTCTCTGGAAGAGATTTCTTCTGCACTTCGGGAACATGTAATACAGGGGAATATAGTTCCGGTCATGCTTGGTTCCGGAATCAATGCCCAGGGTGTCAAGATGGTTTTGCAGGCAATTGACAAGTATTTTCCATCACCGGAGCGTTATGAATGCATCGGTGTGGATGTTTCCACCGGAGAGCGGTTTACTGCCAGATACAACGACAATGTATCGTTATCAGCCCGTGTATTTAAGACAATCTTAGATCCCTTTATCGGCAAGTATTCCCTGTTAAAAATCTGTACGGGAACACTGAAAGCGGATTCGGCAATCTATAATGTGAATAAAGATACGGAAGAGAAAAGCGGAAAACTCTATCTCCTGAGAGGAAAAGATGCCATAGAAGTACCGGAATTAAGAGCTGGAGATATCGGTGCAGTATCCAAGTTGAACGTGACACAGACCGGTGATACCATAGCCCTTCGTTCCGCACCTATTGTATATCATAAGCCTGAGATCTCCACTCCTTATACGTATATGCGGTACAAGACGAAAACAAAAGGTGACGATGATAAGGTTTCCAATGCACTCGCCAAATTAACGGAAGAGGATTGGACGTTAAAGGCAGTATCTGATACGGAGAACCGGCAGTCCCTCCTGTATGCAATTGGTGATCAGCAGCTGGAAGTAGTGGTCAGTAAGCTGTTAAACCGCTATAAGGTTGAGATCGAATTAAGCAAACCTAAATTTGCATTCCGCGAGACCATCCGCAAAAAAGTGGAGGTCCCGGGAAGATATAAGAAACAGTCCGGCGGTCATGGTCAGTTTGGTGATGTAAAGATGACCTTTGAGCCTTCCGGTGATTTAGAAGCTCCCTATGTTTTTGAAGAATCCGTGTTTGGTGGCGCCGTTCCGAGAAATTATTTCCCGGCAGTGGAAAAAGGAATTGCAGAGTGTGTCTTAAAAGGCCCGCTTGCCGCCTATCCAGTTGTGGGAATCAAGGCGACGCTGATCGATGGCTCCTATCACCCGGTGGACTCCTCTGAGCTTGCATTTAAGATGGCGGCAACGCTTGCCTTTAAAAAAGGCTTTATGGAGGCCAATCCGGTACTTTTGGAACCGATTGCATCATTAAAGGTCACAGTGCCGGATAAATTTACCGGAGATGTTATGGGAGATTTAAACCGGAGAAGAGGACGTGTTTTGGGTATGAACTCCAATCATCATGGAAAGCAGATCATTGAGGCTGATATTCCTATGTCCGAGTTATTCGGCTATAATACAGACCTCCGTTCCATGACTGGAGGGATTGGTACCTTTGAATATGAGTTCAGCCGTTATGAACTGGCTCCCGGAGATGTGCAGAAGAAAGAGGTAGAGGAACGGGCAGCCAAGGTTGATCGTATGGAGGCTTAACAATAATAATCCTGGCGGATCCAATGCATGAATGGATCCGCCCTTTTCATAATCAGGATTCAAATGGAAGTATCTGGAAGAATTGCGCAATGAATGAATCTATGTTAAACTGGTATCAATTCATCAGGAGGTAATAGTTTTAGTGGAAGAGACAAGGGCCGCAAGAAAAGTATTTGGAAGAATAGGGCTGGGATATACCGGTTTTCTCAGTGCGTCAATTGTTCTGCAGATTGTTTTGAGAATTATGATTTATGTAGTCAGTCAGGAAAGATTTATGAATTTGCCCCGGGGATGGTATTTGTTTACTGTTTCTCTGGCAAATTACGCGGCAGGAGGACTGGTCTTATTTCTGATTATTAAGAATATACCTGTCACCCACAAGCCGGTAAGCCAGAGAGCGGAGAAAAAGCTTCTGATTTGTTCTTTTTTTATCTGTATCAGCGCATTGATTGCCGGTAATTTATTGGGGCAGCTTCTTATGAGCCTCATTAGCGCGTTGGAAGGAAAGCCCATGATTAATCCGGTTGCAGAAGTACTGAAAGGACTGAGTACAGGAACTATCTTTGCAATTATGGTTGTTATGGCGCCTGTCTGTGAAGAATTTCTATTTCGCAGACTCTTAATTGACCGGATCCGCAGATATGGGGATAAGGCCGCTATTTTGGTATCTGCCGTCATCTTTGGATTGTGTCATGGGAATTTTTATCAATTCTTCTACGCATTTGGAATTGGTCTTGTCTTTGGTTATATTTATACCAGGACAGGAAGAATTCGCTACACCATTCTGTTTCATATAATCATTAACTTCCTTGGATCAGTGGCAGCGATCTACATTCAGAATTCCACTGCCCTTGCAATTGTCTATGCATTGCTTTTGTATGGGTCTATGATTGCTGGGATTGTGTTGTTTTTTGTCACGAGGAAAGACTGGATCTTCTGGCAGGGTGACGAAGCAATATGGGGCAGAGGAGCAGGTAAAATCCTGTTTTTGAATGTTGGCATGGTTTTATTTTTTGTATTGTCTGCCATTTCCTTTGTTGTCGCGGAGTTTTCATAAAATCGGGTTGACACATCGGGGCAACTATGTTACATTTACAGTTAGCAAAAATACTGTGATTAGGAGTAGTAAGCATTCTGAAACATTCAGAGAGCCGGCGGTTGGTGAAAGCCGGTTGGGGAAGATTGCTGAACTGGCCTTTGAGTAGCATACTGAAGAAAGCTGTAGCTTTTGTGTAGGTATAGCCGGAATCCCGACCGTTACAGCGGGCGGACAGGAGAGTCTGTCCGGTTGAGCGCATACATTTTGTATGAAATAGAGTGGTACCACGCGGTAGATACTGCGTCTCTATAGCCGTTTAATTACGGGTGGAGGCGCTTTTTTTATGCAATCAGGATCAAATTACCGTGACCGTTGAAAAGGAGGAATATTGTTATGGCATCATCTTATAACCACAGTGCGATTGAAAAAAAATGGCATGAGAATTGGAAGAAGAATCCCATCAATGTTGACGATGGAAAAAAACCAAAATATTATTGTCTGGATATGTTCCCATATCCGTCTGGTAGCGGCCTTCATGTAGGCCATTGGAGAGGTTATGTAATCTCTGACGTTTGGAGTCGTTATCAGATTTTAAAGGGACATTATGTTATTCACCCCATGGGCTGGGATGCGTTTGGTCTTCCAGCAGAGAATTATGCAATTAAGATGGGTGTTCATCCGGCAAAATCCACGGCTGAGAATGTAAGTAACATTAAAAGGCAGATTGATGAGATTGCTGCTGTTTATGACTGGGATATGGAAGTCAATACCACAGATCCAGAATTTTATAAGTGGACTCAGTGGATTTTTGTCCAGATGTTTAAGAAGGGTCTTGCTTATGAGAAGGAATTCCCCATTAACTGGTGTCCTTCCTGTAAAACAGGTCTTGCCAATGAAGAAGTGGTTAACGGCTGCTGTGAGCGCTGCGGTACCACAGTAACCAAGAAGAATTTAAGACAGTGGATGTTAAAAATCACTGCTTATGCAGACCGTCTTTTAAATGACTTGGATAAGCTTGACTGGCCGGAAAAAGTGAAGAAGATGCAGACTGACTGGATCGGAAAATCTTACGGTGCAGAAGTAGATTTTAAAGTTGAGGGACAGGAAGAAGCCATTACGGTTTATACTACAAGACCTGATACATTATATGGTGCAACCTTTATGGTACTTGCTCCGGAGCATGCGCTTGCGTCATCTCTTTCAATAGAGGAGACAAAAGCAGCGGTAGATCAGTATATCTACGATGCATCCATGAAATCTAACGTTGACCGTTTACAGGACAAAGAAAAAACCGGTGTATTTACCGGCAGTTACGCGATTAATCCGTTAAGCGGTGCGAAGGTTCCGATCTGGATTTCCGATTACGTTCTGGGTGACTACGGTACAGGTGCAATCATGTGTGTTCCGGCTCACGATGATAGAGACTTTGAATTTGCAACGAAATTTAATATTCCAATCATTCAGGTAATCGCAAAAGACGGCATAGAAATTGAAAACATGACTGAGGCCTATACAGAGGCTAACGGAACCATGATCAATTCCGGCGAATGGAACGGCATGGAATCATCAGTTCTTAAAAAAGAAGCGCCTGCCATGATTGAAACAAGAGGTCTTGGAAAGAAAACGGAGAACTTTAAACTTCGTGACTGGGTATTTTCCAGACAGCGTTACTGGGGAGAGCCGATTCCGATTATTCACTGTCCTCACTGCGGCAATGTTCCGGTACCGGAAGACCAGCTTCCTCTTAGACTTCCAGAAGTAGAAAGCTATCAGCCTACTGGTACAGGTGAATCCCCTCTGGCTGATATCGACGAGTGGGTAAACACTACCTGTCCCGAATGCGGTGCGGCTGCAAAGAGAGAGACAAATACCATGCCTCAGTGGGCAGGATCGTCCTGGTATTTCCTTCGTTACGTAGACAGCCACAATGATAAAGAACTGGTATCCAGAGATAAGGCAGATAAATATCTTCCGGTTGATATGTATATCGGCGGTGTGGAACATGCGGTTCTTCATCTTCTTTATTCCCGTTTCTACACCAAGTTCTTATCTGACATCGGAGTAGTGGATTTTGATGAGCCATTTACCAAGCTGTTTAACCAGGGAATGATTACTGGTAAAAACGGAATCAAGATGAGCAAATCAAAGGGCAATGTCGTATCACCTGACGAGCTTGTTCAGGATTATGGATGTGACTCTCTCCGTATGTATGAGCTCTTTGTAGGACCGCCAGAGTTAGATGCAGAGTGGGATGACAGAGGAATCGAAGGCGTCAGCCGTTTCTTAAACCGTTTTTATAATCTGGTATCGGATAATTGCGCTAAGGATGTAGAAGCGACAAGGGATATGATCCGTCTTCGTAACAAACTGGTATTTGACATTGAACAGCGTTTCAACCAGTTTAACTTAAATACAGTGATATCCGGCTTTATGGAATATAACAACAAGTTGATCGAGCTTGCAAAAACAGCTGGCGGCATTGACAAAGAGACGTTAAAAACCTTTGTAATTCTTCTCGCTCCATTTGCACCTCATATTGGCGAGGAACTGTGGCAGCAGCTTGGCGGAACAGATTCTGTGTTCCATGCTACATGGCCAGAGTGGAATGAAGAAGCCATGAAAGAGGATGAAATCGAAGTGGCTGTTCAGGTAAATGGAAAAACAAGAGCTGTGGTAAAGCTTCCGGCAGATGTTTCAAAGGAAGATGCAATTGAAGCAGGGAAAGCATTGATTCCAGATAAGATTACCGGAACTATTGTGAAGGAAATTTATGTTCCTGGAAGAATTATAAATATTGTTTGCAAATAGATCCATTTTATAACGAAAGAAGGACATTATGTTAGCCCCCCCGTCAGGAGGTACCTATAATGTCCTTTCTTTTTTATATCATTTATTTCTTTCCATTTCGTTTCATCATATTTTTTGAAAGCATACGAAGGGTTTCTACCCGCTGTCGTTCGCTTGGATTCATATTGGCGCCGAGAATAGAGATAAGAAGATCCGTCTCATCATCGTTAAATTGTATGCCTTTCTGACTGGCTTCTGCGTTCAAACTCATAAGAGTTTGGAAAAGCTGGTCTTTTGGAGCGGACTCAGCCCGCTTTGCAAATTCGGTCAGCATGGATAGTTTCTGGGGATTCATATTTCTTAACCGTGGGTCCTGTTTCCAATTGGAATTCATAAGTTGATACGCTTCCTTTCCTGTGAATATGTAAAGAACGGGATGGGGGACAGTGACACTTTAATTCATCTGCTGCATGGCTGACATCATAAGCTGCATGGTTTCCAGACGTGACTGCTGCTCCGGCGGCATGAAATTCTTTAGCTGATCAAAGGGCATCTTGCCAAATGGGGTACTTTGGCGGTGAGAATTATTGGAACGGTTCTGTCCGTCAGATTGAGCCTGGTTCTGTGACTGAAATTGTTGTTGTGCCTGTGCCTGCAACGGGATCGTGGAACTGGGAACAGCATCCGTATAAGCATTTGCCATGTTAAATCCCTGAAAAACATTAATAAATAAGTCAATTAAGTCCTGCTCTGAAGGATTGGCAAAGGGCTTGATGGTGTTTAACATCTCCAGGGGGGAGGCAGACCGTTCCTTTTCGCCGGCAGAACAGATTCCCATAGCTGCCACTTCTCCATCTTCAAATAAGTTTATGGTACGCTGTAGCTCGTTGAATTTAACAAAGGTGGAGATAAGACGTTGCTGTGGGGCATTCATATAAGGCAGGGCGGCTTTCATCATATCAAGATGATTATCCCCGATACGAGAGTCTAATTCATTTGCGTGGACGTTTTGTTCATTATTCATTGCAAGGGATCCTTACTTTTCTTGTTGACAATATATGCGGCCGCATATATTAGTATTACAGGAGAGTGATTTATATGAGAAACCGATTAATCATAGATGGAAATGCGGTTTACGAAATAGATGATGAATGCATGAAACAGAAACAAAACAGAAATACCCAGGAGGGCACCATAAATCAGGCCGCTTTCACAAGGCCGGGACAGGATAAAGGTCAGAGTAGGGGGTAAACGTAAACAGGACCCGAACCAAAATGGTTCGGGTCCTGCTTTATGTTTTGTTTAGCAGCCGAATCCGCCGCCGAATCCACTGCCACCGCAGCAGAACAGAAGAATGATGATCCAAATCCAACTACCACAACCATCATTTCCGCAACCGCCACCGCAGCTGTTGCCACATCCGCCACCACATCCGCCGTTGTTACCGCCGCCGCAGAAGCACAGAAGAAGGATAATCCAGATAAAATTACAACCGTTGTTATTACCGCATCCTCCGTTGTTGCAATCGCATCCGCATCCACAGTTAGTTGCTGCCAGATCACTCATATTGGTTCCTCCAAATAATTTGTTTACACTGTAAGTGTATGAAAGTCAGCTTGCCACTGTTTCCATTTTTTATGAAAAATTTTAGATTTGATATGATTGAACTTAAAGAAATGTTGTGTATAATTAGTAACAACAGGATTAAAAGGAGCAAAAGATGGAAAAATTATATTATGAGAGACCCTATGTAAAGTTGTTTGAGGCGGAAGTGGTTGAGTGCAGGCCGGATAAGGAAGGAAAATTTATGGTCCGGTTGAGCAGGACAGCCTTTTACCCGGAAGGGGGAGGGCAACCGGCAGACACAGGCACATTGGGAGAAGCTCTTGTTCTCGATGTGAGGGAGCGGACGGAAGGGATTGTTCATATTACGGACAGGCCGCTTCCCGAAAAGTCGGTGGTAACTGGAATCATAGATTGGGAGAGAAGATTCAGCCATATGCAGAACCATTCCGGAGAGCATTTATTTTCAGGCGTGGTACATAAGCATTACGGTTACGATAATATAGGGTTCCATATGGGAAAAGATGAAGTAACGGTAGATTTTAACGGCATATTGACCATGGAACAGATAGAAGAAGTGGAAGCAGAAGTGAATGAACTGATCTGGCAGAATATACCGGTTCTGGAGATGTATCCGTCAAAAGAAGAATTGGCTGCTTTGGATTACAGAAGTAAAAAGGAATTAAGCGGTCAGGTCCGGATTATTGAATTCCCAGGAGCAGATGTATGTGCCTGCTGCGGAACCCACGTAATGACTGCAGGAGAAATCGGGATTTTAAAAGTCACAGGGCTGGCCCGTTATAAAGGCGGTGTGAGGATATCTCTGTTGTGTGGCAGAGAGGCACTGCTTGATTATCGCAGGAAATCAAAAGCGGTCCAGGGGATTTCCATATTATTATCGGCAAAGCCTGACAGCGTGTTGGAGGCGGTTTCAAAGCTAAAAGAAGAGGGCGTGAAAAAGGATGGTGATTTAAGCCGCCTTACCAGAGAACTGCTTGAACGGAAAACGGCTCAATATCCTGCTGGTGGTGATCCCCTGATGGTGTTTGAGGATAATCTTTCACCGATACAGCTTAGACAGTTTTGCACCATGCTTTATGAGGAGAAAAAAGGAAGCGTTGTATTGGTATGTTCCGGAGAAGAAGGTCTGTTTCAATATGCATTAGGAAGCAGTGAGGCAGATATGCGGGAACTCAGCCGCAGGCTAAATGAAAAATTGAATGGCCGGGGAGGCGGCAACACCCTGCTAGCACAGGGTACCTTCCAGACATCGTTTCAGGAAATTCAAAGAGTATTGAAAGAAGAGCTCCAGAGGAGGATTTAATGGAATTAAATGACAGCACAATTAAAAAAATACGATGGTTAATCGTATTTACTGTGATTGCCGTAGTAACTGGTATTAATTATAGAAGTTTACTTGCCCTTTTAGTCAGGGCAGTTGGGATTCTTACGCCCTTTTTATTAGGGGGTGTTGTGGCATTTATATTAAATGTTCCAATGCGGGCAATCGAACGTATTCTGCCGATAAAAAAAGACAGCCAGTTTCGTCGCCCCTTAAGCATGTGTCTGACATTTGTGTTTGTAATTGGAATTTTGCTTTTGGTCACGTTTGTAGTAATTCCCCAGTTATTTGATACAGTCTTAAATCTGCAGTACAGCTTGCCTGTTTTTTGGAATGATGTAAAGCAAGGGGCGGAAAAGCTATTTTCCAAATATCCGGAAATTGCAGATTACATTAACAACATTCAGATCGACTGGAAAACATATCTTGAGAGAATTGTACAGTTTTTATCCGTTGGTGCAGGAACGGTGTTATCCTCCACGTTATCTGCTGCTTTAAGTATTATAAGCGGCGTGACAACCTTTGCAATTGGTCTGGTATTTGCAATTTATATTCTTCTACAGAAAGAAATCTTATCAAGACAGATAAAGAAGTTTATGAAAGCGTTTCTTCCTGACCATGCAACCCGGAGAATTTTAGAAGTATTAAGTCTGACCAGTCGTACATTCTCCAATTTTCTGGCGGGACAGTGCGTGGAGGCAGTTATACTTGGGAGCATGTTCTTTCTTACGCTATCATTCTTACGTCTTCCATATGCGCTTCTCATTGGAGTACTGATCGCATTTACCGCGCTGATTCCTATGTTTGGAGCACTGATCGGCTGTGGAATCGGAGCCTTTTTAATGCTGATGGTGAAGCCCTTTGATGCAGCCCTTTTCCTCGTCATCTTTTTCGTTTTGCAGCAGATTGAAGGGAATTTAATTTATCCCCATGTTGTAGGCAATTCGGTTGGACTTCCTGCTATCTGGGTTCTGGTAGCGGTGACCATAGGCGGCAGCGCCATGGGAATTGCTGGTATGCTGATATTCATTCCGCTTTGTTCCGTTATCTATGCTCTTTTAAGAGAAGCTGTAAATAAAAGAATTTTGACCAAAGAACGGGAAAGACGTAAAAAACCAGTAAAACAATAAGAAAAAAGGATTCACGGAAGCTGAAAACAGCCTTCTGTGAATCCTTTTTTCGATTAATCAAGGTCTGCGTGATAGACCTTTTCGCCGTCATGAATGTCAATGGCACTTAAGTTAAACTGATCCTCAAAGATCTGAATCTTGTACTCATAGAATACTACATCTGTTTTTTTAGACATGAACACATAAGCTCCTGGTTCTTTGTCTTCAATTTCATCACAGATCTCATCGTAGATCTCCTGCCCGTTTACCGGACCGTCATATCCGGTGTTGCCAATGGCTTCTTCGATTGCCCGATAGAATTCTTCCATATAAAGTACCTCATTTCTGGTTCGTATTGTACACTTGCTATTATAAGCAATCTTTTCCAATGCCGCAAGAATTACTTGAATCTTATTGGAGAGGGTGTATAATAGGACAGGAATAAAAGGGAGGTAGCGGAAATGGATTTATTATTCAGACCCAGAAGACTTAGAACATCTGAGACCTTAAGAAAGATGGTACGGGAGACCAGAGTATCCAGAGAGTCACTTGTCTATCCGCTGTTTGCAGTGGATGGGGAGGGAATTGTAGAAGAGATCCCTTCTATGGAAGGACAGTATCGATATAGCGTAGACCAGCTTTTTGTTATTCTTGATAAGCTGACGGCTGCTGGAGTTAATAAGGTAATTTTGTTTGGCATACCGGCACATAAGGATAGTTGCGGCAGCCAGGCTTATGATGATAATGGAATAGTTCAGCACACGGTTCGCTACATAAGGGAATTTTACCCATCTGTATATATTATAACAGACGTGTGTATGTGCGAATATACGTCACACGGGCACTGTGGGATTTTGGACGGAGAGTATGTGGATAATGATCAGACTCTGGAGTATTTAAACCGCATTGCAGTCTCTCATGCAAAAGCGGGAGCTCATATGGTTGCACCGTCTGATATGATGGATGGAAGGATTAACGCCATGAGGCTGGCGCTTGATGAAGCGGGATTTGTGAATGTACCAATCATGGCATATTCTGCAAAATATGCGTCTGCCTTTTACGGACCGTTTCGGGAGGCAGCTGGATCCGCACCTGCATTCGGAGACCGAAAGAGTTATCAGATGGATTACCATAACAGGAAAGAAGCGTTAAAGGAAGTGGAGATTGATGTAGCTGAGGGCGCGGATATCGTAATGGTTAAACCGGCTCTTTCCTATTTGGATATCATACGTGAGGTGTCAGACAGCACAGATGTGCCTGTGGCAGCTTACAGTGTAAGCGGAGAGTATTCCATGATCAAAGCTGCAGCCAAAGCCGGATATATGGATGAAGAAAAAACCGTCTGTGAATCAGCCATCAGCATCTTTCGCGCAGGGGCAGACATTCTTATTACGTACTTTGCCATGGACCTTGCCCGCTATATGGATGAAGGGAAAATCGGATAGTATGTGATTTAGGCAGGATGAGGTTACAACCCCTTCTCCTGCCGAATTCTTTTGATATCATCAAGCAGCAGAGCTGAAACACGAAGACCGCCTCTTCCTGTGCCTAATTCAATATCGGGCTTATTGGTTCCGTGAAAATCAGAGCCGCCGGTAGGGAAGAGCTGGTATTTTTTTGCCAGCATTTTTAATTTTCCGCTTTCATATTGATTATTCGAAGAGTGATAAACTTCCAGACCATGAAGTCCCAGCTCCTTTAAATAGGAGACCAGTTCTTCCTTTTTTTTGTCTCCCAGATGGTAAAGGTAAGGATGAGCGAGGACAGGTGAGGCCTTGCAGTCTTTCAGTATTTTCATTGCATGTTCCGGTGTGATTTCTTCTTTTCTCGGGCAGTAGGGACCACTGTAACTTAAATATTTTTTAAATGCCTGGTCCATATTCGAGACATAACCCTTTTCCAAAAGGATGCGGGCGAAATGTGCGCGGGTTATGACAGTATCCGGGTTTCCGGCTTGTAATTCCAAAAGAGTGATGTCGATACCTGCATTTTGAAACCGGTTTATTATCTCCGTGTTCCGTTTCATGCGGATGTCTTTTAAACCGTCAGTCTCAGCGAGAAAATTTTTATCAGTCAGATCGACATAAAGCCCTAAAATGTGAATTTCCTCATCCAGATAAACGCAGGAGAGTTCAATGCCGGGGATGACTTCAAGAGGAAGACTCTTGGCCACATTTAAGGCCTCGGGAATACCGTCTATTGTATCGTGGTCTGTAAGCGCAATTGCCGAGAGCCCTTTCTGGGCCGCCAGTTCTACCACACTGGCAGGTGATAAGGTGCCATCTGATGCGTTTGAATGAACGTGAAGATCGACAAAATTCATAGTAACCTCCGAAATGAAATAGTTTATTAATACTATAGTAACATGTTTTTTTAGTTCTGTAAAATGTAGAATTTACGCGAAAAATAATTAAGAAAATTCAT
>JAQSYE010000319.1 GCA_029256305.1 Lacrimispora sp.
CATAAGGTGCGTATCGTTAAGACATGGAAGAAGCTTTCCAAAGTAACTGCCATGACGGGAGATGGTGTCAATGACGCGCCTTCCATTAAAGAAGCAGATATCGGCGTGGGAATGGGAATTACCGGAACTGATGTGACTAAGGATGTTGCAGATATGGTACTTGCCGATGACAATTTTGCGACCATCGTGTCCGCTGTAGCAGAGGGACGCCGTATTTACGATAATATCCGCAAGGCAATCCAGTTTTTACTGTCCTCGAACCTTGCTGAGGTAATTGCCGTATTTATTGCCAGCCTTTTAGGCTTTACGATTTTAAAACCGGTGCATCTGTTGTGGATTAACCTGATTACAGACTGTTTCCCTGCCATTGGTCTTGGTATGGAAGCAGAAGAAGGCGATATCATGAAACGCAATCCAAGAAGCCCCGAAGATGGTGTTTTTTCCGATGGAATAGGAGCCGAAACAGCATTTCAGGGCTGGGTGATTGCAATCCTTACTCTGGCTGCGTACTTTATCGGTCATTACATGGAAAGCGGAGTATGGGAAATTGCGGAGAGTGCCGATGGTATGACAATGGCATTTTTAGCCCTGTCACTTCTTGAGATGTTTCATTCCTTTAATATGCGTTCCAGAAAGGAATCCATCTTTAAATTAAAATCAAGAAATAACTTTTTGACGGCATCGTTAGCGGTATCCTTCGTTCTGACAACCGCAGTTATTTATGTTCCGTTTTTAAGAGAAGCATTTTCATTTGAGCATATTTCATTTGTGGAATATCTTGTTGCAATATTGATTTCCGTTTCCATCATTCCGATTGTGGAGATTATGAAACTGATAAAGCATAAAAGAAATAAGTAAAAAAAATACCGTCCCGGGGGCGGTATTTTTTTGTGTATCTAATAGAGATGATGCATAGCCCGTTTCAATTTTAATCATTTACCGCCTGGCGTTTCATCTGGCTGATGGCTTCGATGACTGGTGGCAGATATAATATTATGATAGTTACAACCATCTCCGGAACGATATAGGTGGCGTTATATCCCAAGGTATACACAAACGGGTTCATGCCTTCCGGTGCATAGGAAGCAAAGAATATGTAACCGGAAATAACATGGCAGAGATATCTGCCTAAAACGCCTGTGATATAACCAGGAATCAGTCCATATTTTCTATTATGAAACAATCCAGAAAGTCCTAGACACCCAAAAGCCACCGGATAATCAAGGAGGACCTGAACGGGAGCGTAGATATATGGCTCCATAATAAACTGTAGAATTCCGTATGCCACGCCTGTCATGATTCCGGCCTTAACGCCGTAGATATAGCCGATCAGACAGATGAACAGCATGGAGAACAGTGTGATGGAACCTCCGAACGGGAGTGCGGCAAATTTGATAAAAGAAGCCACCATCGCCAGTGCCATTGCACCTGCGCAGGTTACCATCTGGCGGGTTTTCAGCTGTCTTGTAGGCAGGGTTTTGCCTGTGAGCAGATGAAGCCCCAGTAGAATTACCAATAGAGTGACAATCACCAGACCGTATCCGGCTGGTTTTAAGAAGTATTCTCCGGATTCCTGAGAATAAGTTAGAAAAAATGACATAAAAAAACCTCCTTTATATGCACAGGAGGGGACTACTACTATTGCTTCCTTCCGCCGGCATTGTCCGGTTCAAGTAGTAAGGGTCAGGTAAATACCATTCTCAGCCTAAGGCTCCCCCAGCGTGTCATAATTTTTTCATTTCGGTGTGAGTATAACTGAAATAATAAGTATAAAAAAGTAAATTAAGCACAACCTAGTAAAGCAGTGCATCATTGCATTTTTTCAGATAAAAAAATACAGATGCGGAGGTTGGGTATATGACAGGCTTTATCATAGCTCTGATATCAGGGGCGCTAATGAGCATACAGGGAGTATTAAATACGGGAGTGTCCAAACAGACAAGTATGTGGGTATCCGCAGGCTGGGTCCAGCTGACCGCTTTTTTAACCTGCCTGATTTTATGGTATTTTTCAGGGAGAGGTGATATCTCAACCCTGCTTTCGGTTCACCCCAAATACATGCTGATCGGAGGAATTATCGGCGCATTTATTACTTATACCGTTGTAAAAAGTATGGGCACCTTAGGTCCGGCAAAAGCTGCACTGGTGATAGTCATATCCCAGATTGTGGTGGCTTATGCAGTAGAGGTGTTTGGATTATTCGGTGTGGAAAAAGTTGGGTTTGAATGGAAAAAACTCATTGGGGCAGTTGTAGCCATCATAGGCATTATAATCTTTAACTAATTTGGAAATAGTGCTTGTATTTACTTATTTCTTTAGGTAGAATAGGTACAAGGGCTGAGGATGGGATCCATTTTTACAAAATTTTGTAAAAGGAGGATTCCATGAACTATCATAGGATTAAGATCGCAGCCATAGCATTCTGCGTAATCATATGCAGTATTTGCTATGGCTTAAACAGAAATCATAAATACCGGGAAGAAGCTTTTGTTTCCATTCAGGAGCCGCCTGTTTCCTCAGAGGAGGAAACTTCGGCTTTAAATTCCCCGACAGCATCGGAAGTGCCGTCACGTATTTGTTATGTACATATATGCGGAGAGGTGGTTTCTCCAGGCGTCTATGAGCTGGAGGAGGGAAGCCGTATTTTTCAGGCTGTCGCAGTGGCCGGAGGCTTTACGGAGAATGCAGCTGCCGATACGTTAAACATGGCAGAACAGATCAAAGACGGAATGAAGATTCAGGTACCGGATCAGGAAGAAGCCAAAAGGCTTTTGGATCAGGGAACGTCTGCCAGAGGAAGTTTACCAGAGGGCAGACGGCAGGTGAATCTTAACACAGCAGGTAAGGAAGAACTGATGACGTTGAGAGGCGTTGGAGATGCGAAAGCGGATGATATCATTCGATACCGGGAGAGTCACGGTGGATTTCAGAAGATTGAAGACATTATGAAGATATCAGGGATTAAGGAGGCAGCCTTTCAGAAGATAAAAGACGATATAACGGTTTAAATAGAAGACAGAGGTGCAAAATGGCAAGTGTTTTAGTAGTAGATGACGAAA
>JAQSYE010000180.1 GCA_029256305.1 Lacrimispora sp.
AACTTCTAAATATGCACTGTCCGAAGATAGCGCGAAGGAAGCGAGTGCCCAGGCTGTTGTCGTTATGAAGGACGGAGGATCGCCGACAGAAGAACAGGCAAAATCCATTCAGCTTTTGATTTCAAAGAGTATACCCGGAATGGTAATTGATAATGTATCAGTCTTTGACGGCAACGGCCGTGAGGTAACAACCAATTCCAGTGACAGTGATGCGGATTCAGGGAAAGCAGCCGACGAGATATCAAAGCTGGTTGAAGACCAGATCTCTGCAAAAGTTATGAATGTTCTGGGACCGGTATACGGAAATGGCAATGTGCGGGTATCTGTAAAAGGCACAGTTAATATGGAGAAGCTGATCCGGGAAAGTATTGTCTATAATACACCGGAAAAGATTGATGAGAAGGATAAAACGGGTCTTACTTCCGAAGAATCCATTTTCAAGGAATACTCCGGAGATGGGCAAACTGCATCAGGAGTTGCGGGCTCCGAAGCCAATGCTGATATTCCTCAGTATAATGCAGGCGGACAAAACTCAGATAATGCATATGGATCCAGTAGCGCAGATAGAAAATATTTATTAAACCAGATTAAGGAACAGGGGCAGGTTAATCCTGGAAGTATAGAAAACCTTACCGTTTCTGTGGTAGTCAATGGCAATGACTTTGGTTCACTGTCTATCGATGATATACGCAATCTTGCAGGAAACGCTGCGGGAATTGCCCAGGCAGATCGGCCTGAAAAGATCACGGCTGTAGCAGCGCCATTCTACACAATTGAAGTACCGAAAGAACCGGATAAACCTGCAGAGGCGAGCACCAATGGTATTCTTATTAATCAGTGGATTCTCATTGGAGCATTGGCTGGAGTACTTCTTCTTGTGGCTATTATTATCCTTATTGTCCGTAACAGAAGAAAGAAAAGAGCACTTGCAGAAGAGTTGGAAGACAGTCAGGAAGATATGCCGGGCATGCTTCCTACATTCGTGAAAGAAACTCAGGAGATCGAGGTTCTTGCTCCTGAAGAAGACAAAGTAGCGGAACTGCGTGAAAGCGTCCGTGAATTTGCAGAGCAGAATCCTGAAATTTCAGCACAGCTTTTAAAGACCTGGTTAAATGGAGGAAACAATAATGACGACTAATCTAACGCCGGAACAGAAAGCGGCAACAGTTATTGTTTCACTCGGCGTGGATAAGGCTTCCAAAATATATAAGTATCTGAGTGAAGAGGAAATCGAGAAAGTAACAGTCGAGGTTGCAAAGCTTGGACATGTTGAATCGGAAACCACCCAGGCCGTATTGGATGAGTTTTATAAAACCTGTTTAACTCAGAAGGTGGTAACGGACGGTGGACTGGAATATGCAAGAACTGTTCTGGAAAAGGCATTTGGGGAGAGCACTGCCAACAGCCTGCTTCAGAAAGTCACCCAGTCCCTTAAATCCAGATCCTTTGGCTTTATCAGAAAGAGTGATTCCAAGAATCTTTTCTCTATTCTTCAACATGAGAGAGCACAGACCATTGCGCTGGTTTTATCCTATACCAATGAGGAGATGACAGCACAGCTTATCTCTGAGCTTTCTCCTGAGAAACGCCTACAGGTAGTGGAATCCATTGCCAGAATGGAAAGCGCATCTCCGGAAGCCATTAAGATTGTAGAGAGCGAGATTAAGAAGAAGTTCTCCGGTATACTTACAACGGATTATACGACCGTTGGCGGTATCGATTACATAGCAAACGTAATGAATCATATGGACAGAGGAAACGAAAAACTTATCTTCGACGAATTGGGAAGAAAAGATGCGGAACTGGCAGATACCATCCGCAAGAAGATGTTCGTTTTCGAAGACATCATTACGATGGACGACAGATCCATTCAGCGTTTTATCCGCGAATGCGATATGAAGGATATGGTTTATGCGCTTAAGAATGCAAATAAGCAGATTACAGATGTTATTTTCAACAATATGTCAACCCGTATGAAAGAAAGCATTCAGTCCGACATGGAAGTTACGGTTAATGTTCGTCTGAAAGATGTAGAAGAGGCACAGCAGAGAATTGTTGGCATTATCAGACGTCTGGAAGAAGAGGGCGAGCTGATAATCAGCAAGGGCGGAAAGGATGATATCATTGCCTAATATTATCAAGGGTCCTGAGGCTGCGGATCGGGTACTGAAGTTTGGATTTCATAAGAAATTTGAAGATGTAGTGGTGAAAAAGGATGTTGCCGAGCTGGAGGAGGAAGCGCAGTTTCAGCCGGAGGCGGAAGAAGAATATCTTCAGGTTGCTGAGATTTTTGAAGTAGCGAATAGCCGGGCAGAGGAGATTGTAAGGCAGGCAAAGGAAGAAGCCGAACAAATTCTCACAGAGGCCAGACAGCGTGGTCATCAGGAAGGCTATGAAGCCGGATTGCAGGAAGGACGCACAGCTGCATACGAGGAGCATAAGGAAGAATTAGATTTGCGGATGAAAGAATTTCGTGAAACTATTAAATCAACCATTGAAGGTGTCACAGAAGAGAAAGACAGGATACTGGAGAACTACATTGATGATTTAAAACGGGTCACTTTAACCATTGCGGAAAAGGTGATACAGACCAGTTTGAAGTCCAGCGGCGAGATCATTAAAAGAATGATAGTCGCTGCTGCAGGAAAACTGAAAAAAACTCAGTGGGTGAAGATCTATGTGTCCCAAAAGGATGCTGGAATGATGATCCAGGGAGATGTGGGACTGTTAAATGAACTTTCCCATATATCCGGAAATATTAAGATTATTGCTATGGACCATTCAGAAGATGGCACATGCATCATCGAACTTCCGGAGGAGATTATTGATGTCAGCGTAAATACCCAGATAGAAAATATTAAGGGAATTCTCAATAACGCAAGACTGTAGCAGGAGGAATCCGTATGTTCAAAGATTTATCGGACTTAATCATGAAAACAGAGACCATAGATCATATCGGAAAGATTGAAAACATTGTTGGTATGTCTATGGAAGCATCCGGAGGAAAGGCCAGCATTGGAGATATTGCCTATATATACAATGAGGACAGGAAAGAACAGATCCCTGTAGAAGTGGTTGGATTTAAAGATGATAAGATTCAGCTTATGGCCTATGAAAACATGAGCGGAATAGCAGCAGGAAGCTTTGTAAGAAATACAAGAAGGCGTTTGAAGATACCTGTGGGAGATTTTTTAAGAGGCCGAATTATTGATGCCAAGGGAGAACCCATGGATGGGAAAGGACCTTTTGAAAATCCCAAGTATTATTACGTTGAAAATCCCTATATCAATCCCATGACCCGCCCCCCGATTACAGATCCGCTGGAATTCGGTGTCAAGGCTATCGATGGTATGAATACCATTGGTAAGGGCCAGCGTATCGGTATCTTTGCAGGCAGTGGCGTTGGAAAAAGTACATTGCTTGGAATGATTGCCAGAAATGTCAAAGCAGATATCAATGTTGTGGCACTGGTCGGAGAGCGTGGGCGTGAGGTAAGAGAGTTTGTTGAAAAAGACTTGGGTCCGGAAGGAATGAAGCGTTCTGTACTGATTGTGGCGACTTCGGACCAGCCAGCCATGCTCCGTATGAAATGCCCACTGGTCGCTACCACGATTGCAGAGTATTTTAAAAACCAGGGAAAAGACGTACTTCTTATGATGGATTCACTGACCCGTTTTGCCATGGCCCAGAGAGAGATTGGCCTTGCCATTGGCGAACCCCCGGTTGCGAGAGGGTATACACCTTCCATATATGCTGAATTTCCGAAACTTCTGGAAAGAAGCGGTAATTTTAAAGAAGGCTCCATTACCGGAATATACACTGTTCTGGTAGAGGGCGATGACACCAATGAACCGATTGCAGATACAGTACGGGGTATCGTGGATGGACATATCGTATTAACCAGAAAACTGGCCAACGCCAACCATTTTCCGGCAATTGATGTAAGTGCCAGCATTTCCCGTCTTATGACCAATATTGTATCAGACGAGCATAGAAAGATGGCATCAGAGATCAGAGATATTTTGAGCCTGTATGAAAAGAATGAAGATTTAATCTCCATTGGCGCTTACAAGTCGGGAACCAACCCGAAACTGGATGTAGCCATAGCCAAGATAGAGAAGATTAACCGGTTTTTATGCCAGGGGATCGATGAGAATGACAGCTACGAAGAAACACTTGAGAAGATGAAAGCGATTTTAAAGTAAACTCTGTGAAAGAAGGCTGAAGATGAAAAAATTCAATTTTCCTCTTGATACTGTTTTAAATTATAAAGACCAGGTGCTGGAGAATCTCAAAACGGAACATGCACAGATTCTTGCCAGTGTAGCACAGCAGGAAAAGCGGATTGAGGAATTCATGGAGAAGAGCCAAAGTGCGACTGTCCGTTACAGGGAAGATACTCTGCGCGGCGTAACAGTCAATATCATGAGAGAATATGAACGCTATATAACATTCATTCAGCAAAGAATTGTGTCAGAGCAGGGAGTACTCTTAAAACTTAAGAAAAAAGAGGA
Organism: Lacrimispora sp.; assembly: GCA_029256305.1. Classification (GTDB taxonomy): domain Bacteria; phylum Bacillota; class Clostridia; order Lachnospirales; family Lachnospiraceae; genus Lacrimispora. Next base: position 4,515 of record JAQSYE010000180.1, read on the forward strand.
ACAAAAGCGCATGGAAGTGATTGAGGCTAAAAAAGAAAAGGCTTCCATTGACAAATTAAAAGAGAAAAAGCTGGATCAATACAACAAAGATTTGTTAAAAAGTGAAGAACTGTTTATCGAAGAGTTTGTTTCCAATACGATGTCGGTTCGCGGCAGCAGGTAGTCCTGACGGATTAAAACCCGGCAGTTACCATAAATCAATGCCTGATGGCAGAATAGAGAAAGGGGGGAAAACAATGGAGATGAAAACGAACAGTGTGGAAGTTATAATCAGGCAGATGCCAAAATCTCAGAAAACGGAAGATACATCAGTAAATGATAGTTCCGGTTTTAAGAAAATGATGAGAGAAAAAGATTTAAAGAAAGACACTGGAAGCAAAGACAAGAAGGATTTAAATAAGGAACTTGAAACTGCAGCTTCAAACGCAGGGGTACCACAGGCGCCACAGGATGGAAAAACCCGTGAAGTGGTGGATGCTACGGATCAGCATGGGAAAGATGCGCTGATTGCAGGTCTGGAGTCCTTAAAAGGTCAGATGCCCGTTTCCTTAAATTCAAAGGAAGAATCAGGAGATACGAAATCTGTGGATTCATTTCAGCTACTTAAGGAATTTCGCCTTAAGAACTGGAATCCAAAAGATGACAGTACTTTGATTCAGGAAAAGGAAGACTTCAATGCGTTAAACAGTCTGATGCCCAAAAAGACAGTGCCGGATTCCCAAATCGGACTGGTGGCACAGGATAAAAATGCTGCTCCGGTGAAAGATGGAGAAAAGGAAGAAATAAAGGGACCTGGAGAAGCTCTTTTAAAAATGAGTGGACAGGAGAGCTCTGTGCCGGAAAAGGTTCTTAAAGAGTATGGTCCTGGTGTGACAGAGAAAAAACTGACGCGTGCTGATGGACCAGGATATCGGTTGAAAACAGATGAAAAGGACCGCCTGGCTGACGAAGATACCAGACAGGAAAAGTTCCCTGGTATGTTTCAGGAGAAGCTCATTGCACCTGGGCAAATGTCTGAATTGAGTACCCATAAAACTGAAGCAGCTAATACTACCTTACCGGTTCAGAACACGGAAGAACTGAATGCAAAGCTTTCAGAAAAAATCATATCTCAGATTGAAACAGGCAGGAAAAGTCTGGAAGTACAGCTGGAACCACATAATCTGGGAAAAATCCTCATTAAAGTAGCGTATGAGAAAGATCAGGTGAGTGTATCTGTTGTCTGTACGGAAAGCAGGACTTTAAAGATGCTGTCCCAGTCAGCCGGAGAATTAGGAAGTATCCTGGAAAACAACTTAGAACGTCCGATTCATGTAATTGTAGACAAACAGCAGGCGGATTACTTAGATAATAACCAGGAACATCAGGGCAATGGAAGAGAGCAGCAGGAACACCGGCAAAATCAATCCGATGATTTCGGAGATGATTTTATCCAGAAACTGCGGCTTGGTATTTCAGACATGGACTCTGATGACATAAGTGAGTAATTTACGATAAGGAGATAAAAGATGGCTAGTACGGATTCAATAGGTGGTGTAGGCAATCTGCTATATAACTCAGCTGCGACCGATACCGATACCAGTACGAAAAAAAACACTGAAGTGTCTACGGAAGGATTTTTCAAGCTTCTGGCTGCACAGCTTCAGAACCAGGATATGTCAAGTCCTATGGACAACTCTGAGATGATGACACAGATGACACAAATTGCCATGATGCAGGCAATGGATAATTTTTCCACATCAATGGATGATTTTGCTCAGGTAAACACAATTAATTACGGCACTTCCATGATGGGAAAGACTGTTTTAGTGGGCGTTCTAGATAAGAACGGTAATGTGGAAAAGCATAACGGAACGGTAACCCGTGTGGATATTTATAATGGAACACCTACCCTTTATCTTGATGATGACACGAAGACAGGATATCCGGTATCTGGTGTTATGTCTGTTTACGAAAAGGGACATGAGCCGGTTGAAGAGACGACAGAGAATACGAGCAGTGAGAATACAGAGAATAATGCTGCTGGCAAGGATTCAACGGATAATAAACAGTCGGTATAAACAAACGATATGGCTGAGTGGTTTGGGCCAGTATGATATGGTTGGTGATTGAGAATGATAGGAAAAATAAATCAATATGAAGATGTCCGGCAGCTGAAGCTGCGGAGTGCGGCAGCGATATCTGAATGCGGCAACAGCTTCAGTGATGTTCTTAACAGCCGGATTGGAGAAGAGGAAAAGCTTCACTTTTCCAAACATGCGGCAGAACGAGTGAATCAGCGGGGAATTGAAGTGACACCTTCATTTTTAGATGATTTACAATCTGCGGTGGAAAAAGCCCGTTTAAAAGGCGCGAAAGATGTTGTTATTATCAGTGAACGGGGAGCGTTTATTGTGAATGTTCCCAATAACACAGTGGTAACAACCATGTCAGAAAATGAAATGAAAGAGAATATTTTTACCAACATTGACAGTGCCGTTTTGCTATAGCTGGACCATTTATGGGGGCTTATCCTGTATGCCTGAATGACATCGGGAAACGGCAGTTTCGAAAGAGAAAGGATAAAAAAATATGGTCAGATCAATGTTCGCTGGTGTTGCAGGTCTAAGAGCACATCAGTCAAAGATGGATGTTATCGGTAATAATATAGCTAACGTAAATACATGGGGATATAAGTCGGCTAGTATGTCATTTAAGGATGCAATGTATCAGAACACTTCATCAGGTTCAGGCGGAAGTACCGAAACCGGTGGAATGGGTGCAGTAAATGCGAACCAGGTGGGTTACGGTGTTACGACAGGCGCAATTACTTATGATTTTTCAACCGGAAGCATGTCGCCTTCCTCAAGCGGTCTGGATTGTATGATTCAGGGAACCGGATTCTTTATAGTGGGACCGATGATAAATGGCGGATCACTGTCATTGGAAGGTGATGATGCGGTAAAGTCCAGTGGTTTATATTTATCAAGAGTTGGTAAGTTTAAAGTGGATCCTAATGGCTATTTAACAGATGACAGTGGTAGTTATGTGTATGGTTTCAGTTACGATCAGGACACTGAAAAATTTGCCACCGGATCACTTGTACCATTAAAGCTGCCCACACAATCAGCTTTAAATAAGCTGAAGGGTGATACAAATAACGATAATGTGACTGCGGCTAAGAAAGCACTAAATGATGCGCAGGCTGCATACAACAGTCAGAATGCAGTTTTGTCGGCGGCAAGACAGGCATATGTAACAGCTCAATCTAATTATCAGGCGAAATATGATTCCATAGAAAATGCTGCAGGTACCATTAAAGGGATTGGTAATTTACAGGCAGACTTAGATGCTAAAGAAGCTTCAATGAAAACTGCATATAATGCTTGGAAGAATGCCACAACAGACCCGGGTAATACCTTAAGAGATGCATATTACGCAAAGCTTAAGGAATATGAACAGGCTGATTATGAATTAATTGAGCTGAAGGCGCAGCTTATAGCACCTACTGCGGAAAAAGCAATCCCATCTCCTGATGAGTATTTTACGGACTATCAGACCAAATTAGAGACTTTTCGGAGTACGGATGAATCTCAAACAGACTATGCTGATAAAAAGAAAGAATATGAAGATGCAAAAAAAGCACTGGTTGATTTTAAAAACAAATTAAGTACATTGGAAGACGGTTCTCTGCAAAGTGTTCGCGATGCAGCGAAAATTAAAGTGAGTACAGAAGAGGCAACTCTTGAAGCAGCTAATAATGCAGTGGTTAAGGCGCAGGCAAATCTGACAACTGCCCAGACAACTGCAGCATCTTCAAACAATAGCAGCA
>JAQSYE010000181.1 GCA_029256305.1 Lacrimispora sp.
ATTAATGGAGACGGAACAAACGTAGAAATGTGATCCTTAAGAAGCATAAAATCTCCCGGCTTAAATTCCTTGTTCACACCTCCGCAGGCATTGGTTAAAAATAAAATCTTTGCACCCATAAGTCCCATAAGCCTTGTTGGGAGCACTACATCGGACATCGGATATCCCTCGTAATAATGAACCCGTCCCTGCATGATGACTACTGGAACTTTATTTACATAACCGAAAATAAATCTTCCTTTATGACCGGCTACCGTTGATATTGGAAATCCCTCAATGTCTTTATAATCTATAGTGGCAGCTACTTCGATCTCCTCCGCATATTCCCCAAGTCCGGAACCAAGAATAAGAGCTACTTCTGGAACAAAATCAGTTTTCTCCCGTACACTTTTTAAGCAGCTTAAAAGCTTTTCATATACATCGTTCATAATGTTTATTCTCCTTTCATAATCCTGACAGAGTCACGCTCTCAGGTGCTACAAGTATAACACATTTTTATGAGATTCTGCATAATATTTTGACAAACAAGGCTTTAAAATGGTATACTTTACCTGTTCGTACTAACCCGAAAGGAACACCTGACGGAGAAGGCGAGGAGAATACGTCAAACCGGAAATCCATGCCTATAGGCGTGGTTTTTTTCATCTGTTTGCATGAAAACCAATATAAAATGGTACGGACAGAAAGTGAGGATTATTATGAAAAAAGTTTTATCAGCACTTGCAGGACTTGCGATGGCAGCGGTTATCTTAACCGGTTGTGCAAAAAGCAATCCACAGGTATCCGCTCCTGCACAGGAAACCACTTCAAAAACCCAGGAAACAACGGCACCGGAAACCACCATCGCACCGGAGACAACTGTAAAAGCGGAAGGCACCTCAGACACTTACGCCCTAAAGATCGGCTCTTTAAAAGGCCCTACTTCCATGGGACTGGTGAAACTGATGGACAAGGCAAAAAAAGGGGAAACCGGGAATTCCTATGAATTTACCATGGTGACTGCAGCCGATGAGCTCCTTGGGAAAGTTGTGAGCGGAGAACTGGATGTGGCTTTGATTCCGGCTAATATGTCATCCATTCTTTACACCAAAACCAATCACAATGTAACTGTTCTTGATATTAATACCATGGGCGTACTTTATATTGTCTCTGCTGATGATTCCATTCACACCACAGCTGACTTAAAGGGCAAGACCATCTATTTAACAGGAAAGGGGACAACCCCTGATTATGCCCTGACTCACGTCCTTAAGGCGAATGGACTGACTACTGACGATGTAAAGCTGGAATATAAATCAGAAGCAGCGGAAGTAGCAGCTATTTTAAAAGAAAAACCGGATGCAGTCGGTCTTCTCCCCCAACCTTTTGTAACAGCTGCCATGGCTCAGAACGATAAGCTGAAAATGGTACTTGATTTAACAAAAGAGTGGGATGCAGCGGCCAAAGATGGCAGCGGAAGTCTGGTAACCGGAGTAACCGTCTGCAGAAATGAAGTTCTAAAAGATCATAAGGATGCCGTTGATCAGTTTCTTGCAGATCACAAAGAATCTGCAGAATTTGCCAACACAAATGTAAGCGAAGCTGCTGCTTTAGTTGCTGCTGCTGGAATTATTGAAAAGGCTCCCGTTGCAGAGAAAGCAATCCCTTACTGCAGCATTACCTACGTGGACGGAGAAAAAATGAAGTCCCTTTTAAGCGGATATTTAAATGTGCTTTATGAAATGGAACCCAAGACAGTAGGCGGATCACTGCCCGGTGATGACTTCTACTACATGCATTAATCCCCCCTTTAAGGAGATCCAATTATGAAAGCAGGCATTCTCCGGTTTAAGAAATCCGGAATCATCTTATTCTGGCTTTTTGTATGGCAGGCTGCAAGTATGGCAGTCCACAACAACATAATACTGGTAGGACCGCTGGATGTCTTATACGCATTGATTGGACAGGTCCGACTGGCAGATTTCTGGCTGACCATTGGTTTTTCCTTTGGGAAAATCAGCCTTGGATTTCTTTCGGCTTTTGTAGCTGGAATTTTTGCCGGAGGAGCTGCCTGCCGTTACCCTCTCATCGGAGATTTTTTATCGCCACTCATGGCACTGATCAAGTCAATTCCAGTGGCCTCCTTTGTCATACTGGCACTGATATGGGCAGGATCTGAAAATCTCTCCGTGATGATTGGATTTCTTGTTGTATTTCCCATAATCTATATTCAGACCATGGCAGGAATAAAAAGTACGGACCCTCATCTTCTGGAAATGGCAGATATTTTTAAGATGTCAGAAGCAAAAAGATTCTTTTATCTTTACCGTCCGGCGCTGCTTCCCTATCTTGCAAGCGGCTGCCGTGTGGCACTGGGGATGAGCTGGAAATCAGGAATTGCTGCGGAGGTAATCGGGGTCCCCCTTCACTCAATCGGTGAACAGCTTTATCTTTCAAAGATTTATCTAAACACTGCTGACTTATTTGCCTGGACACTGGTGATTATTGTGCTCAGTGCGCTTTTTGAATCCCTCTTCCTGTGGCTTTTGAGCCTGGCATCTCCCGGATTCAGATATAAAAAGAAAAAGAGAGGGACCATATGGAACTCGTAATCAGTCAGCTGTCAAAGTCCTTTGACGGACGCTTTGTACTTGACGATGTAAATCTTCATCTGGTATCAGGAAATATTTACTGCCTTATGGGGCCATCCGGATCAGGAAAAACCACACTGTTTCATATCCTGCTGGGGCTGGTGTATGCAGATTCGGGGGAAATAAACGGTCTTGACAAAGAAAGAATTTCTGCCGTGTTTCAGGAAAACCGGCTGTGTGAGGCATTCACCCCGGTAGACAATGTGACAATGGTGATGCCTAAGTCGTTGGAAAATCATAAAAGCAAGGCCAGGGAAGCGCTCAAACGGCTGCTTCCTGACGAATCTCTGGACAGACCGGTGTCAACCTTAAGCGGAGGAATGAAACGCCGTGTGGCCATAATACGTGCTCTCCTGGTACCGTTTGATATGGTAATCATGGATGAGCCGTTCACAGGCCTTGATGAGGGGACGAAACAACAGACAATTTCCTATATCAAAGAACAGTCTGCAGGAAAACTGGTTTTGATCAGTACGCATCAGGAAGAGGATGTACAGCTGTTAAACGGAATAAAAATTCACTTATAAAAGCAGGGACGATAGCCAGATTTACTGGTTATCGCCCCTGCTTTTATGGATTTAGTTATTGTTATTATTTATTTCAGTTTCAGAGAATCCAAAGCAGCCTCGATCTGTCCTTCTACACCGCTGTCTGTAGATCCAATGGTTCCTGCTGCACTGATATAAGTTTTCGTAGCTGCGTTATAAGAACCAGAGATGGCATAATAACGAACCCCATCCTGAGGTGCCTTATATCGGATTGCATAACGGAAAGTCTGACTGCCGTCACTGCCGTCTTTCACATCATAGCGGACAAACTCCATATCCTCTCCGCGGCTGATTAACTTCTTATATTCATCCATCGTTGCCGGATAAACTTCTCTGGTTCCGTCTGCATCATCACCCTGTACATAAGTAACTTCCAGGTAATCTTCGCCGTTAGGTGCGGTAATTGCTACCACACTCTCGTCTCCATCCTCGTCCAGTGACCAGCCTTTTGGAGGCATAATCTGATATTTGCCTGATTTGGAAGTAAATAAGCCTTCCTTTATATCTCCTGCATCATTGGCTGTAATCGGCTGAGTTTCTTTTGTCTCCTCTTCCGAAGTATCCTCACCTTCTGATGTTTCCTGTTGGGAACTTGCCACTTCTGCGTTCACCGCTGTGGTTGCTTCAGCGGCTGCTTCTGTCTGCGTCTCCTGCTTTGATTCCGCATTTGTATTATTCTTTCCACAGGCTGTAGCTGTCATCATCACTGCCATTGCAATCACAACTCCTGCAAAGATCTTATTTTTTCTCATAAAATCACTCCTTATTATAAAATTCTTTTCTGGTGACGTGGAGGATTATAACATGAACAGTTCGGAAAGTATATCATATTAAACGAACCGAAAGAATCACAATGAAATCTTAATAATTTTTCCAGGTGACACCAGGGCACTCCAGATTCAATAATTTCACCTTTCTATCCAGCCCGCCGCCATACCCCACCAGGCTTTTGTCTGCACCAATCACACGGTGACAGGGGATAATTATGGAAATGGGGTTGCGGTTATTCGCCATACCAACTGCACGGCAGGCCTTTTCATTTCCGATCTGCACGGCAATCTCTTTATAACTTCTTGTCTGTCCATAGGGAATGGTACAAAGCGCCTCCCATACTTTTTTTTGAAATGCTGTTCCCTGGGGTTTCAACGGAAGATCAAATTCCATTCTTTCTCCTATTAAATACTCTTTTAGCTGATGAACTGTCTTGCTCATCAGCTCTGTCGCTTTTTGTTGCCCCTCATTTGGCACTTCTCTCCCAAACTCGACGCCTAATACTCCATCATCATCACAGATAACCTGAATTGGACCCAGTTCACTTTCAATTATATCCCAGTATCTCATAAGTACTCCTTTCTCGTTTGTTTTTCCTATTTACTGTCTTCCTTAATTATATCATAGGAACCATTATATAACACAATCAAATCTCTTAATGCCCTTGATTTGGAAAAACTTTCTGTTTTTTCAAACATTTCTTAGAATTCTTTTAGTTTTTTTATGAAATCTTTATCGACTGGTCAAACTTATGTCATAATTCCAGGGTATACTTATATTTGTAAAGGAACCCCACCCTTTCTTTCTTCATTTTACACATTACGAAATCCCGCAAATATCAGCTTTTTTCGATTTTTATTTTTTTTCAAAAATATTGTTGACAAATCTATATCCATCATATATAATAACTCTTGCGTTGCGGAAAACAAGAAAAAATAAAGACGCAGAAAAATCTTCGGGGTGTGGCTCAGCTTGGCTAGAGCGCCTGGTTTGGGACCAGGAAGTCGCAGGTTCGAATCCTGTCACCCCGACTTGAGATCAAGTCACTTAATTCTCAAAAAACCCTTGCGGGTGTAGTTCAATGGTAGAACACTAGCCTTCCAAGCTAGATACGTGGGTTCGATTCCCATCACCCGCTCTTGAGTCTGTAGCTCAGTTGGATAGAGCAACGGCCTTCTAAGCCGTGGGTCGGGGGTTCAAATCCCTTCAGGCTCGTTTCACACTGTCAACCAACAGTGTGAAGTTTTTTATGGTGGGTATGGCGAAGTTGGTTATCGCGCCAGATTGTGGCTCTGGAGGCCCAGGGTTCGAATCCCTGTACTCACCTTTCCCTTAACGGGAATTTTTTTTTATCAGGAGATGTTATTGGGCTATCGCCAAGCGGTAAGGCACAGGACTTTGACTCCTGCATTCGTTGGTTCAAATCCAACTAGCCCAGTATGGGATACTAGCTCAGGTGGTAGAGCACTTGACTTTTAATCAAGTTGTCCGGGGTTCGAATCCCCGGTGTCTCATTTGGTTATGATCTATTTGCTGTCAGCGGGTATGGCGGAATTGGCAGACGCGCCAGATTTAGGTTCTGGTGGGAGACCGTGCAGGTTCAAGTCCTGTTACCCGCATGAATTGATGAAAACACCGGAATTCCTTGTTAATGCGAGGTATTCCGGTGTTTTGTTTTTTCTGCATTCTCCATTTTACCCCTTCTCGCCGATAGCAGAAAATTATGCATCGTTATATAATTTTCTGGGAGGTGATCGCTTGAAACGCCAATGGAAAGAAATCGAAAAAAAATTAGCTGAAGAATTCGACCAGCTGGAATCAGCAAGCAGAGGTATGAAAACCCCTTCTGCTCCGCCGGACGAATTTGAAAACATCTTAGGTGAGATGAAACGCAGGGGTATCGACCCCAGAGTCAGAAAAGAATTAGGCAACGGGAAGTAGGCGGGCCGGGTTACCGATAACCCGCCAATGGGGATAATGATATGCGGTCTGATTAATCAGGCTTGCCCCACTGTTTTATCAGTTGGTTAATATACTACTGAGCCCAGCGAAGAATTTCCTTTAAAAGTTCCAAAATACCTCCCGACCAGAAAGTACGTCTCTCCAGTCAGGAGGCAGCATTTAAAAGTCTAATATTTCATTAAATATATTCTCAGTACTAAGCTTCCCATATCCCCAAATATTATTGGGATAAACACTATTGGAATCTCGTTCTGCCGATCTCATCATCAGGCTATTGATCTGATTGCCCGTAATCGCCGTATAATTTCCTTTGACGTATGCCCATTCTATTATCATGGCAGCTTTTCCGGCCGCATGCGCCGCTGCCGCCCCTGTTCCGGTTGCCGCTCCGTACTGATAATCCGGTATGGCACAAGGAATGTTATACCCCGGTGCTGCAAGATCCGGTTTTATCTGTCCCAATCTTGTATAACCCCTGCTGGATTCTGCCAGTATCGTTCCATTGTTTTGGTTATATGCCGCAACAGTGAGAAGATTTGTCGTATCTCCCTGCATGGTAATTGTTGTGCTGGGGTCTGAATTAACAAAGTTAGTCTCATTGGAAAGCATATTTCCAGAAGGAAGCCAGCAATGAAATGAAAACGGTGCCAAATCCTTACTATCCAGCCTGATGTACCAGATACCCGGTGCCATATTCCTAAAGCGGAGAAGGATCAGTTGACTCCCCGTATCTGACTCAAATAGTATATTGTTTACCCAGACATTGGTTTTAATCGATTGAAAAGTCAACTTACGGCACTCTCCTATTGCTGGTTTTATTACCTCGGAAGTTTCCCAGGTAGGAGCCGTTAGTTGTACGGAAAGTCTGGAGGGAATATAGGGCCAGATCTCAATAAAATATTCATTGTCAGCTGCCCCTGAATTCAGTTGGAAACTTTCAAAATACGGTTCTTTTTTAATTTCCCCATAATAATGTCTGCGGCTATTTCCTTCATTTCCTGCCGAAGTCACGATACTTATTTTGGGCAGCTGCATCAGACTGTCTAAGTAAGTGCTTAGAGCCCCCCGTCCGTCATGGCCACCCTGGTTGGATCCAATCGCGAGGCAGATTACCAGTGGCCGGTTTAACTTTTTTGCCACGTTTAGTAAATAGCGGATTCCCATTATGATATCAGATTCCTGATAACACAGTGCACTTGTTGAAACGCAAAACAGCCTTTTTAAATTTTCTTTTGCTTCTTTTAACTTTACCACCACTAAATCTGCCTGGGGCACCACTCCCGTAAACCCTTTATTATCGCTGGAACCACCTGCAATAATGCTTGAAATGGCAGTTCCATGCCGATAGGGATCATCGGTTGGAACAATGGCATAAGGATATTGGGATAAAAGAGCAAAATTAATCAGTTCCTTTGTGTATTCGGAGCCAAAGGTAAAGCCTGCCGGGGGTGTACCCTCCACGGTCTGATCCCAGATAGAAAGAATACGGGTGGTTTTGTCATTATTCATAAAGGCAGGATGGCGGTAATCAATCCCCGTGTCAACAATTCCCACTATGACGCCTCTTCCAAACAGTCCACGCGCCGGGCTTACCTGCTCAGATCCTCCACCAGAGGTTTCTGTGCTGATATCAGATTCCAGAGTATACAGCTCCGGAAAACTGTGATAAGAATTTACTCCAAGGTCACAAGGTTCCATACGATCCTTTGGTATATGAAGCAGAGAAAACATTTCGTTCATCCTGGTAATGTTGTCACCAGTATTATACGAAGTAACCAATTCATTACTGATGATAAGATCATAATATCGATTGTCCAGAATTTTTTCCATTCGCACCTCCTGCTATCCCAGATGGAGCATATGGTATAATCTATGCAACTTCATTTTTAATATGAAATAAATTTTCAACTGCATAATAACACTGTTGTTCTCACTTATATAATCGCAAATACGCATTATTTTTCTAAAGTTATCACTAATCAATTAAAAAATTTACATATTTATCTTTACTTAACCGTTTTCTTGCGTTATACTTTATGTAACTCTTCTTAGGAGTACCGTATTTCCCCAATCCTGCGGTGCTCCATTTTTTTGTCATCTCTTCCTATCAAATTAGTAGGAATTATTCCCTGACTCCTTTTCCAAAATAACCGCAATTATTACAAACTCTGAAAAACAAATTGGCAACATCTGCATTGTCCCGGTTCAACTCCCATGATACAATAAAAACGGCAAAGACTTAAGCCGCAGACTACGGAGAATGGAGTTTTTATGAAAAAACATTACGAAAAAATCATTTTATACAGCGATCGGAAGACAGAAGAAATAATGAATCAGCAAGTCATGGATCAGACTTCAGAATTCTATGGAGGTTTTCGTGATCACGATGGGCTGGTGGAACCAAAGCTTGCCATCTTTCAGGTAACAACCATGACCGCCTGTTTATTTAATAATAAGAGCTGCTTTTACGGCAGTGAGTCTGTTTACAACAGAATTTCCATCGCCCTTTCCTACATCGCAAATGGACAACGGGAAAACGGCTTTTTTGATCTTATAAACTGCAATTTTTATTCCGGAGCAGACACCGCATTCTGCCTTGACGGACTTCTGCCCGCCTACATTTATTTAAACGACCTGTCACAAAAAGAAGACTGCCCCACTATGGAAAAATCGATGCTCTCCGCTCTTATGCCTGTTATGGAGTCCATACTGGTTAAAGGCGGTAAAGCCATGATAAACGGGGGCTTCCATACTCCCAATCACCGTTGGGCCATTGCCTCCGTTCTAATGATGCTCTATCGCCTCACCTCAGATGAATCCATGAAAAAAGGGGCTGAGAAATTCTTAATTGAAGGCTGCGACTGCAACGAAGACGGAGAATATGCAGAACGCTCTGCTGGAGGCTATAACCTGGTGAATAACAACGCCATGATGATGTTGGCTGACGCAACCGGCGATGATTCCTGGTATGAGCCTGTGAAAAGAAATTTGACCATGATGCTTCACTATATCGAGCCGGATGGAAGTATTTTTACCAATAACTCCACAAGGCAGGACCGTGGCACAAAGATTTATCCAACGGGTTACTATCTGGAATATTTATATATGGGAATCAAATTTGATAACGAAACCTTTCTGCAGGCCGCCTGTTTCATCATGGATCAGGCTGTTGCAAAAGGAATTGGTCCTTTGGACTGGCTGATCCAATTTATGCTGCAGCCCCAACTGGCAGAATTTGAATATGAGGAAAGCAAAATTCTTACAGACTACTGCCACAACTATACCGATTCCGGAATTGTACGGCTTCGCAAAGAATCTTATTCCTGTTCTATATTAAAAAGCAGCCCCTCCTTTCTCTATTTTGTGCATGGGGATTTATGCGTTAGTATGAAAATTGGGGCAAGCTTCTGTGAGCACAGATACTTCGTTCCGGAAAACCTGGTACAGCTTCCGGGAGAAGAGGGATTTGTATTGAATCAGAAAATGGCCGGCTGGTACTATCTTCCATTTAAAGAACCTCAAGATACCGCTGACTGGTGGAAGATGGATCATTCAAAGAGAGAAAAATTAAACGGACCAGACATGAATTTTGTACTGATCGTCACGGAAGTAACGGATGGGGTTGATATTACCATAGAAACGACTGGAATTGACCGGGCTCCACTGCGTGTAGAGCTGGCATTTGATGCAGGATGCCGTGTAGAATCCCCGTATTTCATCTCCGAAGGTAATGCAGGCGGTGAAATCGTGGCAAAAGAAGGAACGGTTACCGCCTCAAAAGGTAAATACGCCATAACGGCCGGACCCGGGTTTGGCGCACATAACTATGTAGCGGGTAAGTTCGGAAGCCAGGGACGTTCACAGGACTGCTATACCGTCTTTTTTACGGACTTTACCTGTTTTAAGCATACAATATCGCTTCGGGCGGTTCCAACCGCCTATTAGGCTAAAAAGGGGGTGCATTCCTGCACCCTCTTTTTATTATTTGTTATAATAAGCTTTAATGACAGCAATCTGTTTGTTGACCCGCTGGGGAATGGAATCCTTCAATTGTTCCCAGGAAATCAGCTTCTCATCTTCTAAGTAAAATGGCTCAAATTCCATAGATGGCCGAAAACCGAATACTTCCTTAATATATGCTTCCGTCATTTTCTGTAGCTTCTCATCGGTATGAATCTGATCCTCAAACATATCCTGAACCAGGACACCGTCTAACCCCGCCATTTCCTGGCAGCTCTCCTGCCAGTAGGGTATGATGCGGATTACCCTGGGATCTGGCACAAGCGCGTGCTTGCCAGGCTGGGCATAGACCACCGGATGGGTACCGCCACTAAGAATTAACTCTCCACTTTCCAAATCCACCATATTTAAAAATTTGCCATGGAAGCTTGCTTCCACCTTTTTTACGGTACCATCCTGGTTTACGTAAACCCACACATGCTCCAGCTCGTATAAATGCTGTATATCAAAGTCATACCAGATGGCATACTCAATTGCGAAGTCAACGTTTTCCTTATTAATCACAATCTCACGTTTGGGGAAGGAAGCGCTTCTCTTTGTTTCCCGAAAAATGGTGCAACCCATAGCAGTAATGGAAAAGGGTTCTTTTTTATCCTGCATAATAATCGGTTTGTAGGCTACCAGTAATTCAGAGTCTATGTTCATATTCTTTTCCTCCATAGCAAAAGAGCGGATTGCCGTATAAATGGGTCCGCCCTATGTTTCTTATTATTTTGATGCTTCTAACAGGAACAGCATAGCCATTGCCTGTCCGTATGGCATTGGGCGAAGTTCAATATCTTTATAGAACTGTACACTTTCTCTTCCCATAGGAGTTCCATAGGATACCTGATGCACCACACCTTCCGTGTCAATACACTGAAGAACGGGCAAAAGAGCTTTTCTGGCACTTGCCTCAAAAGAGGAATCTACAAGTCCTAAATGAACTGCTTTTAATATTCCATAACCAAAACCACAGGTTGCACTAGCCTCAACGTAAGAGGTATTGTCATCAATTACTGTATGCCACATACCGTTTTCGTTCTGGTAGGAAACCAACGCATCAATCTGATTTTTTAATGCTTCTGTTAAAAAGTGTTTGACCGCACCGCTGCATGGAATGATGCCGAACAGTTCCGGAATCGCCATTGTGATCCAGCTGTTGCCTCTTCCCCAGAATGCGCCAGCGAAATTATGACAACCATGGAACGTCCAGCCATGATACCAAAGACCGGTCTTTTTGTCAGCCAGATATTTCACATGGATCAGGAACTGATATTCAGCCTCATCAATCCATTCCTGTTTCTTAAGAATCACACCCATACGGGCCAGGAATAAAACGGACATAAAGAGCGTATCATCCCATAGTTCCTGTTCATTCAGGGTATCAGAAGTCAAATGCTGAAATCCGCCCTCTTCTGTTTTGGGAAGTTCATCCACAAGCCACTGCGCCCAGTCCCTGCAAATTTCCATATAAGTCTCATTTCCATCTTTTTCAACCAGATAGGTTAAAGCCAGAAGAGGAGCTGTCGTGTTAATATTACGGGCAGGCAAACCAATGGTTAGCTGTCTTTCATAATACTTGTTCAGTTTTTCTATAATTTCTTCCTCACCGGTTTCTTCATAGATCTTCCATAAACCGAATAAACCTACTCCCTGTGTCCATTCCCAAAAGCGGTACCGTTCCGGATTGTCTCCAGCTAAATTATTTGTCTGCATATTTTTCAAAAAAATATCATCTTCATCATACAAAATCTTCTCAAAACTGGATACAAGCGCGTTAATTTTTTCTTTTAAATTTTCCATTCTTTTGCCGTTTCCTTTCTGCTGCCAGCCAACCAAATTGTTGGGACAAATTGCAATCTCTACAATATTTTTCTTTTTTATTTGCCAATGTATTGCACATCTTGTCATCATCCTGTTATAATGTATATCCGATACATGACTATTCCGTAGAAAGTATAAAGGTGGCCCTATGACAAATCCTGATGATACACTGCTTTATAAAAAGAAACATAATATCACCATTAACGATATCCAGAATTCTCTTTATTATTACTTTGATTATGATGAACGATCCTTTGATATCAATATGCCATTTCAGCATTTTCATTCTTTTTATGAACTGATGATATTGATCAGTCCCCAGGCATACCATCTGGTAGAAGGTATTCCTTACTCCATCCGATCCGGCGATATTGTACTTCTCCGGCCATCGGTGCTGCACCGCTCCGAATATCAGAAAGGCGCCCCCAGCAAACGGCTGATTATCGGTTTTTTATATCCCCCTGCACTTTGGGGAATGCCAGAAACTTACCAGAAGCTGTTTGAACCGTTTTATTCCCCACTTCCGATATTCCGTTTTCCTTCCAAACAGCAGCAGCTGATTAACGAAAAACTTAATCGTATCTACCGTTACTCCTTTCAGGACGAGGAACCGGAACTTAAATCTTTGATCGTTCACGGAATGTTTGTGGAATTTCTCTATACGTTACGGCAACTTGCACCATTTAACACCTATACCAACGAACCACTAAAGGATCAAGCTTCTCAAAAAATATACACCATTGCCAACTTCATTCATAATCATTATTCAGAAGAATTAACACTGGACTCCCTTTCCAGGGAATTTTATATCAGTCCCTACTATCTGTCCCATCAGTTTAAAGATGTGACGGGCTACACCCTGACCCAGTACATTCAGATGACACGGATCCGAAACGTACAATACCTGCTATTAAACACGAAAAAGAAGATTTCTGAACTGGCGGAAGAATGCGGATTTACAAGCTTTTCACAATTTAACCGAATCTTTCAAAAGTATTGCAGCCAGTCGCCCTCTGAATTCCGTAAAGACGGAGGCGGAAACAGCATTCCGACAATATTTTAACGATCAGATGGGCAGAAAAAG
>JAQSYE010000007.1 GCA_029256305.1 Lacrimispora sp.
GTAATATCGGTACCAGCAACAGCTGGAAATTCTTCCAGAGCCATAAAGTCATCAAGACCACTGTCTGTCTCCGTATACAGGGAAGAATTGATGAGATAAGGGGTATCTGCTCCCTGGATTGCAGCATAGTAATCTCCGTCCTGCGTTGCATTGCCAAGAAGAATCACTGACTTTTTATTGTCTGCAGCAGTGACTGTAATGGTGCGAATCGGCTGATCCAGCCCATACGAGCCAAATCCGTCGCCTCCTTCCAGTTTTCTGACTGCTTCCAGCTTGGAAACAGTAGCGGCAATCCCATCCATTTTGGCCTGCATCACAGGGAATTTGTCATCCTGGTCATAAATCCACTTTCCATCTTTTTTAGTAAACGAAAGTTCCTTGCCATCCCGGTCATATGTAACTGACTGGATTTCAGAAAAGTCGGTCATGTAAACTTTGGAGGCCTCCTTCTCATTATCCGTCTTTTTCTGGGAGCGGTCCATATACTGGCCCACTCCCACATATACTGCACAGAGCACTGCCAAAGCGGCAACTCCATATATCAGGCCATTTCTTTTCTTCATAATTCCGCCTCCTTCTACAGACGTCTGCGCTTTAACCAGATCATAAGTCCACAGCAAAGGGAGGCCGCAGGAATGACTAAGATAAACAGGATTCCCCACATGCCGCCGTGAGTTACCGTATTATAGGTCACGTCAAGGCTCTTGGAAGGAATGGAAACATTGGCAACGTCATCAAAGTTGGAAGTCACTGCATTCATAAACAGGGTTAAATTGCTTAAATTAGTAAAGCTGGTATTTAAGCTTTCATCAATCAGGGAAGGAGTGGAAAAAACAGTCAGGCGGGCAGAACCCGTATCCAGCTTCTTTTCTGAAACAGCTCCCAGAATGTAAGTACCTTTCTTCTGAGCATCTGGAGTCACAAGCATTCCTCCATCACTGGTCTGCATAAACGGGGTCACGTTAATTCCCTCCGGCAGATTTTCATTCTGGGTTAATGCGCCTGACTGGAGAACCAGTGCTGCGCTCTTTCCATCCACACCGTTCGTCACTTCACTTCCGGACACAATCGTCGGGAAAATATAGTAAGGATTATTCTGATAAAAGTTCTTGGTATCTGCAGCCATTCCATTTTCTAAGCTGAGACCATATGCACTGATAACAGAAGTCAGGTTGGGACGCTCTTTCTCCGAATATCCGGCAAAAATTAATACGTGTCCGCCTTTGTCTAAATAATCTGATACCATAGTCTTCTCGTCATTTGCAAGATCAGAAGCAGGGGCATTCAGAAGAAGAAGTTCACAATCCTCAGGAATCTTTCCGTCTTTTAAGAGGTTTATGCTGGCAACCGTTAAATTGGATTTGCTCAGCATATCGGTCACGGTTTTTCCAAAGGCAGCCTCTCCATGTCCCTCTGTGACATAGATGGTTTTGGAAACATTACTGGTCACGTGGGAGATAGCTCCTGTCACCTGGCCCTCACCGTCAAATTCGGTTTCTTTTGCCTGCCCATAATAATAGGAAGAGGATTGATCCATTTTAATGATATCGGTAAATGGAATGGACTGGGTTTTATTTGTGGTCTCGCAGCTCACATGCAGGGTGCCGTCTGTTGCACTGAGTTTTTTAACCTGCTCCGGGTGAAGTACGGAATCCACCGTCACTACTTTGATATGACTGGATAAATCTCCATAACGTTTTACAAAGCTTGTGATCCGTTTATCCACGTTTGCAGGATCTCCCACTACGTAAATTGTCACATCTTTATCAAGTGATTTTAACAGGTCACTGGTGGTCCCTCCCAGGGTGTAGATCTGGCTGCTGCTCATATCCCATTGCCGCACTTTTTCCGGAAGACGTCCCACAATCATATTGAGAATAATAACAGCAGCAATCACAATCACGGAAAGGATCGCTGTATAGCCGCCTTTTTTTAATTTTCTGGTCATTTCCATCCTCCTAACTCCATCTGCGTTTCTCTATGGACTGCACAGTCAAGAATATCAACAGGAAAATAATGCTGATATAGGAAACCAGGCCGCCTGCATCAAAGATATAGCGAGTAGCAAAGTTCTGGAATACGCCGGTGATTGCAACTTTTTCCATAACATTGGTCAGTGCCCGGTCAAACAGGCCTTTTTTGATTAAATACGCTCCAACCATAACAATAATTCCCGCTGCCTCCAAAATCACTGCAAGCCCGGTGTGGCTGGTAACCCGATTGACAATCAGTACCCCAAGGGACCAAAGAAGGAGAAATCCAATCAGAGATCCCAGAGCGGTAGTCGGTAAAAATCCCACAAGATTGGGCCACAACAGCAGCAGAAGAATAATTCCAAAGGTCCCTACTACGGCGATGATCTGGCTCTCTGTCAGAGAAGAGATAAACATTCCTATGGCAATATAAACACATCCCAGTAAGAAAAACGCCAGAATTGCTGCATAGTCGGCCTTCAAATGAGCCGTTCCGTTCATCATGATGACCAGTGGACAAAGACAGGATAACAAAACTGGAACTGCAAATACGGTGACCATGGAAAGGTATTTTCCCACAACTATTTTTCCTACGGAAACCGGAGATGTTAACAGCAACTGATCAATCTTTGTTTTTCTGTCATCTGCAAAGCTTCTCATAGTAAGAACGGGGATGCCTATCATAATAATTGTCACCATTCCAGATAAGGTATAGGAAAAATATGGATACCCACCCATCATATTGTACGCCATGAAGTAAATACCGATAAACAGCACCATAAAGGCTATAAATACATATCCGGTCATGGACTGGAAGTAAGATTTCAGCTCTCTTCTATAAATAGCAGCCATTACAGTTCCTCCTCTTCCTGAGTTTCTATCTCCACATCAGCAAACTTATCATCTGCGGTCAGCTCTAAGAATACCTCTTCTAAAGATGCCTTGTTTACATGCATGGAAAGAATGGGCAGCCTTTTGTCTGCAAAAGCAAAGAATACAATTTCACGGATATCCGCTCCGCCTTCCCCAGTACCGGTCATACGGAATGTTACCTTTTTCACCAGTTCTTCGCCGCTCTCTTTCATACTTACGTCGGCTATCTGAGGAATGGTATCAAAAATCTCACGGATTTCTTCCTCTTCTCCTTTTACCAGCAGCTCCATTCCGGAAGCATCTGCCATCTGTCGCTCTAAGTTTTCCGGCGTATCGCTTGCAATGAGACGTCCCCGATCTATGATCAGCACATGGTCACAGACTGCACTGACTTCAGAGAGAATGTGAGAACTTAAAATAACGGTATGGTTTTGTCCCAGTTCCCTTATAGTGTCACGAATCTCAATGATCTGCTTCGGATCCAATCCCACAGTTGGTTCATCTAGAATAATAACTGGCGGAAAGCCCAGAACTGCCTGGGCAAGCCCGACTCTCTGTCTGTAGCCTTTGGAGAGGTTTCGAATCAGGCGCCCGCTTACATCTGCAAGTTTCGCCAGGTCCATCACCTTAAGAACTTCCTCTTCCCTGTCCTTTTTTGGTATTCTCTTTAATTCCGCCGCAAAATCAAGCTGTTCCTTCACAGTCATATCCGTATAAAGAGGTGGAAGCTCCGGAAGATATCCAATACACCTTTTCGCTTCTTCCGGATCCTCTAAAATGTTATGACCATTAATCCACACATCGCCTTCGGTAGCACCTATGTAACCGGTTATAATATTCATTGTGGTGGATTTTCCTGCTCCATTTGGTCCCAGAAAACCATAAATCCTGCCTTCCTCAATGGTAAAGTTTAAATGATCCACAGCCAGATGCCCGCCGTAATCTTTTACCAGGTTTTTGACTTCAATCAACGCTCTCTCCTCCTGTTCCATTTCACATAATTGTGTCCTTACTTAGGGTAGAAGGGAATTGTGAAAATTGTGTGATTTAACTTTGTTTATTGTGTGATAAAAGTATGAATTATTTCGACAAAAGAAAAGAAACGAACAGATTGGGGCATCCAGTGCCCCAGTCTGTTCGTTACAATGAGATCATTTACTCAACCGCCAACCGGTTGATTTTGTGGTAAAACATATATTGCTGCAAAATACCTGCATAGCCCTCATACCTCTTAAGGGGAAAACCGTCCGGATAATAGGTGGTAAGAATCTGCTTCACATGAGTATCCACAGGGAACGCTCCTACGTGGTGGAGTCCAAAGAGGCAGACACAATCCGCCACCTTCTTCCCGATTCCCAGCTGCTTAAGCAGTTGAGCGTGAGCGCTTTCATAATCCGCTTCCTTTAAACCTGCAAGCCACGTGTTTCCCTCCGGCCCACTACAGCACTCCGCAATAGAAAGAATGTACTTATCCCGGTATCCAAGCCCCAGACCGGAAAGGCCGGAAATACCTGATGACGCAATGGATTCCGGTGTTGGAAATGTCATATAACTTTTTCGAACCTCATTCCACGTTCCGTCAGAAAACAGCACCAGACCTCTTCCAGACCTCTCCACTCCAAATTTATTGCAAAGTTCCGTCACACTCCCCTTAATCCGTGGGATATTATTATTCTGGGATAATATAAATGTGACCAGCATCTCCCACAAATCCTGGCATAGAATTCTCACTCCCCAGCCGCACCTGATGGCCTCCCTTAAATATGAATCCTCCGATGGTACCTGCTTTTTATACCCGGCATAATCCCCTCCCAGATCAAAATAATGGGACCATATCCTTTGAAACTCTTCCTCTTCACAGGAAAAAAGAAATTCTTCCTCTTCCCTCACTGCTTCTATGTATTTTGTGCCAGCCACCACAGACCAGACACCATGTTCCTGCTCTTTCATGCGAAAACATTGCCCGGACTTGGCAATCTGCCCCAGATCCATATCATTAATCTTAATCCGAACCATGACTGACTGCTCCATTCTCACTGCTTCCAGCTAAATATTTTTCGTACTGGTCAGTAAAATACTTTATCTTATGGTCCACCTTGCATAAGTATTTCTGCATCCCGACAATCTGGACCTCAACCTCCTTTTTGTGGTCTTCCAGCATGGAACAGCGTTCTTTTAACGTCTCTTTCCCCTGTAAGCTAAGCTCCACAAATTCCCGGATCTGCTTGATCGCCATTCCTGTGTTTTTCAGACAGCAGATTAAAGAAAGCCACTCTAAGTCCTCCTCTGAGTAACGACGGATTCCGCTTTCACTCCTGTCCACGAATGGAAGAAGCCCTTCCCGCTCATAATACCGAAGAACGTGGGGCTTTAAGTTTGTCTTTTCTGATACCTGTTTTATCGTATAATTCATTTTTATCCTGCTCCTGCAGATTTTACAATCTGTATCTTGACTTAAAGTTAACGTTAAGGTTTACAATACTAACTATACAATAGTTTGGTCCGCTGATCAAGCAAAATCATATGAGGAGGTACCTGAATGAAATCTTTATCAGACAGCTATATACTAGCTAACGGTGTCAAAATTCCATGCATTGGCTTTGGCACATGGAAAGCGCAAAGTGGTGAAACGGCGGTCAATGCAGTAAAGCAGGCCCTGGAGGCGGGCTACCGTCACATCGATACTGCTGCACTCTATTACAATGAGGAAAGTGTTGGAACCGGAATAAAGGAAAGTGGCATCCCAAGAGAAGAGATCTTCGTTACCAGCAAGCTTCAAAACGGAGAACATGGGTATCAGGAAACATTAAATGCCTTTGAGGCAACCATGAAAAACTTAAATCTGGATTACTTAGACTTATACTTAATTCACTGGCCCAACCCTATTAAGACCCGCGCCAACTGGCAGGAAGCCAATGCAGGCACCTGGAAGGCGTTTGAAGAGCTGTATGAGGCAGGACGCATCCGTTCCATCGGCGTTAGCAATTTCCACCGTCATCACTTGGAAGCGCTAATGAAAACAGCAAACATTGCACCTATGGTAAACCAGATCAGGCTCTGTCCGGGCGATACCCAGGATGAACTGGTTTCTTACTTAAAGGAACAAAATATACTGGTAGAAGCTTATAGTCCACTTGGATCCGGCAAAATCTTTGAAGTTCCGGAAATGATTGCATTGTCAGAGAAATACGGAAAATCCATTGCACAGATCTGTGTGAGATGGAGCTTACAGATGGGCTTCCTTCCTTTACCCAAGTCTGTTACAAAGGAGCGGATTGAGGAAAATGCCCATGTATTTGATTTTGAACTTGCACCCGAAGATGCTGCAATCATAGCCGGCTTAAAGGGCTGCTGCGGTTATTCCACCAACCCGGATACTACAGATTTTTAAATAATGGATAGAAGAGAGGGGTATTACTATGTTAAATTTTGATTTTCACATTCCAACACGCATCTGTTTTGGTAAAGATTCTCATAAGGAAATCGGAAGTCTTCTGGTTCCATATACAAAGAAGGTTCTTCTGCATTACAGCGGAGACAGGATCAAAAAGAACGGTCTGTATGATATCGTCGTTCAGTCTATAAAGGAAAACGGAATTGAATTTGCTGAGCTGGGAGGGGTTGTTCCCAATCCCCGTCTGTCACTGGTTTATGAGGGCATACAACTATGCAAAGACCAGGGCATTGACTTGATACTGGCAGTTGGCGGCGGCAGTGTCATTGACTCTGCAAAGGCCATCGCCATTGGAGTCTGCTATGAAGGCGACGTATGGGAAGTTTATGAACAGGGAAAGGCAATCACTGCTGCACTTCCGGTTGCTACGATTTTAACCATTCCGGCTGCTGGAAGCGAATCCAGCAACAGTACTGTCATTACCAATGAAGAAAAGAAGATGAAGCTGGGATATGGAAGCGATTTGGTTCGTCCGGTATTAAGCATCATGAATCCCGAATTTTTCTTTACTCTTCCAAAAAACCAGATTGCAAACGGCGTGGCAGACATGATGAGCCATATATTTGAGCGTTATTTTACCAATACCCTGCATACGGACTTAACAGACGGTCTTTGTGAAACCACATTGAAATCAATTATGAAACACGCACTTCTGGTTTTGGAAGATCCGAAAAACTATGATGCCTGGTGTCAGGTAGGACTGGGCGGCACCATTGCCCACAACGATTTACTGGGGATCGGCCGAAGTCAGGATTGGGCATGCCATGGTATGGAGCATGAACTGAGTGCCATCTATGATGTCGCTCACGGTGCGGGACTGGCTGTTCTCACTCCGGCCTGGATGAAATATGTATACAAAACAAATATTAACATGTTTGTCCAGTTTGCTGTTAATGTTATGGGCGTGGAAGGCAGCTTCCGGGATCCTGACGCTATTGTACTGGAAGGAATCAATCGTCTGTCCCAGTTCTTTGTAAAAATGGGACTTCCCACAACCCTTCAGGAACTGGGAATTGACAGCACCAATTTAGATCTGATGGCTAAAAAATCAACCGGAGAAGCCTACGGCATGGAACATCCGTTAGGCGGGTTAAAAAAGCTGTACTGGCAGGATGTTCTGGAAATTTATCAAATGGCTTCCAACGCATAAGATAGCAAACTTAAGACCGGGAGAATGAAATCATTCTCCCGGTCAATTGACCTATTCCCAATAAACGACTACATTTTTGGTTGCATCATCTACATACGTCATATATCGGATGAAATCTTCAAACTGTCTTCTTGTCATACTGATTAAAACAGAAGTATCCCACGGATTTATAACTACTACCGTATCTTTCTTTACGCTTTTTATGGAATAAGAATGACCACCGTCTCCAATAATTCCTTTTCCCGGATCAGCTATATTAAAGTCACAGGCTGCTGTAATTCCTTCTCCGTTCTGGCATTTTACAGCCATGATATTCATGATTTCTGTTTTATTTGTGGACCAGTAAGTCCTTTGTCTGAATCCGGTCATCGTTGTAAATACATCACAGGCGAAACAACTGTTATAAACATTCATGGCCTTCTGTAATCCAGCTTCTATCACTCTGGCATCAAGATCCCCTTCTATGTACGCATTTTCAACATCCATTTCCGTTACAGTTTGTCTTCCAGAACCGAAATTAAGAGTATACGTTCCATTATTATTATCCGTTATCATTTTTCTAAAAATTTTTCTTCTATATTTGCTGTTATCTAGTGCCTGTATGGCTGAAACTGCACCACAGTCATTGGCACCTCCCTGATGGAATGTGCTTAACTTTCCATCCAGTTGTGTTGATGGATCACCAGCATAAGCTGTAATTGGTGTAAAAAGCGTACCTGCAGCAATTCCCAATGCTAAGCAGAAAGCTCCGATTCTTGTTTTGATTTTTCTCAATTTGTTATTCATTCTTAATCCATTCCTTTCGTTCTATTTCATGTAGTTTAAAAATATCACCTGTAATCTGACTTTGATTGATTTCCCTAACTGCTATTCATCTCAAATCACCCTTCCTATTATTAACTTTTATTTTGGTATCATCTTCTAATTTATTATAGCTTATTTTGTCACAAAATTACGTATCATGTAATAAATAGTAGTTTACGTGTAACTTTTAGCAGATTTTCGTCTTTTTTATGGGGATTTGCTGATTTATTATGGCAACATAATATTTTATTATGGCACAAAAAAATCAGGGAATTTTTGCTCCCTGACCGTTTTGGCTTTTATTATCATTAATTCAATTTACTCAGACATTCCTTCAGTGCTTCCATATCTCTGTCAGCAAAGCAATACCCATCCATACCGCATTCCCTTGCCCCTTCCACATTCATAAGCAAATCGTCAATAAAAAAACATTCCTCTGGTTTTAGATGGAACCGCTCAAAGAGATGCCCGTACATCTCCTTTTGAGGCTTCATGCATTTTACTTCTGCGGAAAAGAGAACCCCATCAAAATATTCAATTCCCGGTATAATAGTCGTATAAGTCAGAAGGCGGAGAGACGCATTGGAACATAGGTATATCCCATATCCCTGATCCTTTAACTCCCGCACGAGCTCTCCCATCTCTTTTACAGGATACATATTATATTCATGCCAGTGTTTCAGACAGAGCTCTGCCATTTCCTTTGCATGATCTGTGGACAGACGGGACTGCATTCTCCTTAAAGCATCTTCCTCTGAAATCAGCCCCATATCAAGGAGCAGCCATTCCTGGGAATCAAAGACCGATGTGCAAACTTCCTTTCGCTCTGCTCCATCCTCCATATATACAGCTCCTACCTTATGTCCTTCGTAATCAACCAGTACTTTTCCCATATCGAATACTATGTTCTTTATCATCTGTCACTCTCCTGTAGTAATTCATTTCTATTTTTAAACCAAAAATAATAGGGTACTTCTGCAAGAAGCATGCAAGCCCAACCGATGAGGCTGGCATATGCAACTCCTTTTAATCCCATCACAGGGACTAAAAGTGATACGAATACCACCCTCACTGAGATCTGGATCAGAGTTGAGATCAGGGTAATGGACATGTTCCCCATACCCCTGAAAAATCCCTGAATACCATTGGTAAACGCAGGCATGAGGTAGAAAAATGCCATTAGTCCCAGATATTGTACACCGATGTTCACCATTCCCGTATCATTTTCAGATACGAACAGCTTCATTACAGGTTTTTTGATGGCAAGAATTAAAATGCATATAAAAACCCAATATCCTGCCTCAATCATAAGTCCTGTACAAAATCCTTTTTTTATGCGACTGCTGTTTTTTGCCCCCCTGTTCTGTGCCACAAAGGTCATGATACCACTGGAAATACTCTGCTCTGGAGTAAAGGCAAAATCATCCACTCTGTTTACCGCATTAAATGCCGCGATGGTACTGACTCCAAGAGGATTGATCATTCCCTGAATTAGCAGTTTACCGATGGGCTGGCAGGATTGCTGAAGCGCTGTTATGGCTCCCTGTCTTAAAGTCAGGTTTAAAAGTTCCCGGTTCAGCCGCATTTCTTTTCTGCTCACTCTAAGAAGGGGAACCTTTCTATATATGTAAACAATGCAAAGCCCGGCAGATACCGCCTCTGCAATCACCGTTGCAAGGGCTGCTCCTACCACATCCATATGAAACCATGCTACAAAAACCACATCTAACAGCCCATTTAACACTGCGGACGCGGCCAGAAACCGAACCGGAGTCTTGGAATCCCCAACGCTCCTCAGTGCAGATGCCACTGCATTATAAAAAAATGTAAAAGGCATTCCTAAAAAAATGATCCGCAGATACATCGCTGCATCCTCTAAAATCTGATCTGGAACTCGAAGCAGCCTTAAGATACCCCTGGAAGAGAAAAATCCCAGCGCAGCAATGATAAGGGAAAAGAAACACCCAAAGAGAAGTATGGTAGAGACTTCTTCTTTTAGTCTTTTTTCATCTCCTGCTCCGAAGAACTCGCTCATCAGCACCGATGCTCCGATACAGATTCCTGTAATACCTAAAATTACAATGCTCATAACAGGGTTCGCAGTTCCTACTGCAGCTAGTGCATCTTCTCCTGCAAAACGCCCTACTATAATGGAGTCCACCGCGTTGTAAGTCAGCTGAAACAAATTACCCAGAACCAGAGGTATGGAGAAACGGATCAACTGGGAGGAAATATTGCCTTTTGTCATATCTTTCATCTAGTAACCCTTCCTTTACCGGATTAGTAGCTTCTCAGCCGATCGCTACCATCATCCTTTGTATTCTCCAGACGTTTCACCTCTACATAGTAGCCAGTTTTATCATTTACCTTTACGTAGATCCGGTCTCCCACTTTATGACCCAGTATGGCGCTGCCAAGAGGAGAATCGGAGCTGATTAAGCCCTTCATGGAGTTTCCCCGGACTGTCGTCACCAGTTTATAGGTCTCAACCTCATCATCCTCCTCAAAATACAAATCCACGGTATTATAAAGTCCGATTTCATCTTCATTGGAATCACCCGAAATGATCTGAGCAGTCTTTATCATCTTCTCCAGGTAGCGAATCCTGCTTTCATTCTGGTTTTTATCCTTTTTAGCGGCATGGTATTCAAAGTTTTCGCTTAGATCACCATGAGCTCTTGCTTCCTTAACCGCCTCCAGGGCTTCCTTACGCACCACCAGCTTACAGTGTTCAATTTCCTGTTTCATTTTATCTATATCATTCTCTGTTAATTTGTCAAACACGTTCCCGCTCCCTCTTTCTTCCTTTTGGCTAAGAAAGGCTTTTACTCCCCTGGGGACTTGCTTCCACCGGTTTTCTCTTATAAAGAGACAAAAGCCTGTCTAAATATATGGATTTTAACTGTTTGCTGGCCAATGCCTGCTTTAGCGGAGGCAGCTTTAGAATGGTTCCAAAGAGCGCTGCCATGGCACGATGATTGGCAAATGCCTGATTATCAAATATAAGATTCTGCAAAGTTCCCTTTTCAATGGCCTGCAGCACAAAGCGGTGAGTGCTGTTCACCGGAGTAATAATCTGCTTTGGCCTTTTTTCCAGTTTTATTGCTTTCACACTGCAGTTTCTGGCGCATACGCCGCAGCCTAAACAGATTTCTTCATCCACCACAGCACTCCTCTTTCCATGTTCATTCTTTTCCATGGAAATTGCCAGAATAGGACACACCTTCTCACACTTCCCGCAGCCCACACAAGTTTCCTTTGATATGTGAGGAATGTAATTGGTGGTAGCAACGGGATGCATAGGGCTGAATGTTCTGGCAGCCTGAAGTGCTTCACAGCAGCATCCGCAGCAATTGCAGATAAAAGCTGGGTGCTCCCGCACATTCTCTCCGATCTGAACCAGGTTGCTGGCATAGGAGCGCTCCAGTGCATCCATTGCTTCCTCCCTGGAAATCAGCCTTGTATAATCCCCATGCTCCGCCAGGGAACGAGCGACATTGTCAAAGGTAAGGCACACATCCCATGGAGCATTGATCTCACAGGGATGACCGGCATGTGACATCTTGTGGCGGCAGTAGCAGAGCCCCAGTCCGATGTAATCAGCCTCCTCCACGATATGGGAGGCGCGTTCATAATCCAGGATATGGTTGGTTTTTTCAGTCATCAGCACAGGTTCCTGAACATAGACTCTTCCCAGTTTTGTTTCCGTAGCGAAAAATAAGTCCTTAATAAAGTCCTCTTCTACGTTCATGTATTGATAGTAAAGCTCGCTTAAGTATTTCTGGTCAATATCTCCCCTTGTCCTCATCAGGGCAAATTCAATAAAACCTGCCATGGGCGGCGGCATAACAAACTTCCGGACTCCATTATGATAGGAATCCACCAGAAGGGCTTTTTCGCAGAGATGGTTTAAAAGCTGTTCCGTTTTAAACTCCGTAGTCTGCCAGATTTTTGCTGCCTTTTCCACTGTAAACGGCCGCACCGGCAACAGTGCCACCCATTTAGCTTCTTTCTCCGAATACAAAACCTGAAGAATTTTGTAAAGCGTCTCTGACTCAGGCGCCCCTTGTGTAAACCAGTTAATGCGGTCACTTAAATTTAAGTACGCATCACGGGCTGTCAGATGACCCATTTCCATTCCTTCTTTCTTTATGCTTTTTTTGCAATTATCTCAATGCGTCTGAACGTGGTGCCCACCTGCTTGCGCGATTCTATGGTCAGCCCAAACAGCTTTGCCAGACTTTCTGTTCCCTCTTTGGTCAGATAAACCTCCGAAGCCGCCTGCCGCCAGAGAGTACTCCCCTTCTTTTCCAGAAGATCCATGGATTTATCCAGATCCGGTCCGTCAAACCAGAGAATTCCTCCATCCGCCAGACAGTCTGTCGCTTTATCCAGAATGGCATTCATATCCCGGTTGTCAGTAAGATGTTCAATCATAACCACAGCATAGCTTTCCTTTATCATGGAGCTGATTGCTTCGACCCCCAAAAGAGCATTGATCTCATAACCTGCACTGACTGCCTCTTTATATAATTGACTGTTTTGACTGCCGATAAACAGCATGGAATTACCAGAAGCCAACCTTTTAATATCCGTCAATATTCTTTTACATCTTGCAAGAGAATTTCCTGCTCTCTTTTGTCTTTTTATAATCCATGGCTCTTCTTTTGCCAGATAGTAATTTCCGCACTCTTCGCACTTCATAAAAATGCGGACTGGTTTTAGCAGCTCGTTCCCCGCTTCATCCCCCTCCATATAAAGAGATGCTCCGTAATGCACCGTTCCTTTACCGGAACAGACGGGGCAAATCTCAATCTCTGCAAACATTAAATTTCTCAGCTCTTTTAAAGCCTTAAAATACCAGCGGTACAAACGATCCCGGAATTCCCGGTCATAGACAAACAGCCAGTTTTTTATGACTTCTGCTATCCACCTTGTCTCATGGATCACAGACTTGTCCGCCTGAAGCCCCTTTAAGTTTTCTTCCAGCGTGAGGAGTCCGGAAACAGCATCCTCTTTCAGCCGGTCATTTCCCTGAGAAGTAATCAGATGTTCGATCCCTTCCACTACACTGCTGCATAAATTGACCATCACTACCAGCTGATTCATTCTGCTTGTCGCCATACATTGATCCTTTCCTGTCTCTTGTTTCAGTTCTTTTGTATATATCCTCTGTTATTTTAGCACTGTTAAAAGGGGAAAGGCAAGATATAATCAAAGATGATTAACGAATTAGTAAGACTTTCTTGTAGGGTGCCTATAATCAGTATATAATAATTTTATATACTGCGCGGATATAAAGTTGATAAATGAAGAGGTTAACATGAATTTTGATAAAATCAAATATTTTATTGATTTGGTTGAATGCAGGAATTTTACAGAAACTGCCAGAAAGAACTTCGTGTCGCAAACTACGATCAGTCTGCAGATTGTATCACTGGAAGAGGAGACCGATATTCAATTGATAGACAGGAAGAAAATTGGGGTACTGGAAACCATGTAACCTATGAGGAACTGACGGACGAAGAAAACTATGCCATCTTTGATTCTATGGGAGTACCAATCCAGTCAGGAGCCGCTCACAGTTCAATATATGTTTGAGCATGCTGATGACTTCCAGATTGGAGAACGTCATTCAAAGGATAATTAATAAGTAAAATAATCCATGGAATCCTGTAAATGCGCTACAGAATTCCATGGATTTAGTTTTTTTATTATATGAAAAATCCTCCCACTGACTAATAAACTTGTTTGGCATCCGGAGGGAGTTTTCTAACATGTTTTAAATATACCATACAGTTAGACGCTTCCATTGTCTCATATAAAAATCCAAGTTCTCCCGATACAAATCCCGCCGTCTCATGGAACAGGTTACACATTCTCATAACTGCCTCCCAGATATGGTCAGCCTCACCATCCGCATATGTCTTTAAAAAGCTCTCCCACTCGTCCTGTGACAGCCACCGGTGCATGTACTTACCGGATTTCCCAATACTGCAGGAAAAATCTGTTATAATCCCAACCTTCCAAGATAACACTGTGACCAGCTGGGGACGAATATGGTCACTCAGCATATCCTGCACATATGGAATCTCATTGCGCCACAATCCCTTGGCTACGTTATCAAGGCACCACCAGAATTCATTGCAGATACATAAAAATTCTATTTCCGAAGGTCTGCTCACCCAATGACTTTTGTCTGATGATTCAGGGATTGCCGGAAGAATGTCATCTTTATCCATCAGGATTGTGCAAAGCTGGTCAGTACAAATATCTTTTATGGCACAATCCAGAGTCATCACATGAAGGTCCAGCCTGTTTCCGTCCGAAAACTGCATTAACCAACCATAGCTCTCGTCCTTCTTATGTGGATAAGCCGGGTTTTCATCCGGATACTGCATAAAAAGCCGGTCCCCAAACTGGTCGATCCATGAAGTATCTTTAATAAAAGACTCCGTCTCTTTTACTATGTAAACCACATCATAATCCTGAAACAGATCCGGCACTGCATTCGGGTTGGTTCTGGATCCGCCCATATAAACCCCTCTGATTCTGTCATCCCCATGAGCTGTGCCAAGAATCAGTTCATACATCTCTTTTTCCGACCTCATAATCCCTCCTGTAATTACTTCATATTCGCTTCCAGCAGCTTTCTCACATTCCCGGAGGTAATTGCCTCTAAATTAGCTTTCACTTTCTCATCCGGCCAATCCCACCATTTTAAAGAAAGCAGTGCCTCAGCCACCGGCTGATCAAAGCGGGAACGAATTGTTTTTGCAGGAACTCCTCCTACGATAGAATAAGGTTCCACATCCTTTGTTACAACTGCTCTGGTCCCAATCACTGCCCCATCGCCGATCTGTACCCCCTGCATAATAACAGCTTCATAACCAATCCAGACATCGTTTCCAATCACAATATCCCCTTTGTTATCCCACGTATCCGCAATGCGCTCCACAGGAAGATTCCACTCATCAAAAAAGATTCCAAAGGGGTAAGAAGACAGAGATCTTTGGGTGTGATTGGCAGATGTAAATATAAACTTCGCTCCGCATGCAATGGAACAGTACCTGCCAATTATCAGACGTTCTTTGTTAATTGGATAATGGTAAAGCACGTTGTTTTTTTCGAAATCAACAGGATCATTTACATAATCATTGTAAATAGTATAGTCCCCAACTACACTCGCAGGATCTTTTACCACATTCTTTAAGTATACCGTTTCCCTGTCATGTTTTCTTGGATAAATCAAATCGCTATTCATACTTCTCCTTCCAGAACAACTTTCTGGCATTTTTATAAAACACCTTTTCCGCCCCATCCCTGCCGAAATTTTCAAGAACTGATTCATAAAAGCCTTCATAACGCCCATAGCTGTCCCTGCCAAACACCAGGGCATCTGTTCCAAAAAGGATTTTCTCTGGTCCGCATTTTCTAATGGCTTTTATCATTTCTTCTTTGGATACGAGAGTGGTATCCCCATAAAGGTTGGGACAACGTGCAATAAATTCACTGGCGCTTTCCCTGTCACCGCCTAAATCCATATGAACAGCCACAAATGTGACATCCGGATTCTTAACTGCCGCTTCATACACATACTCCATATTGCTGTACCCATCTCCCTGGGTATGGATACAAAACGGCTTGTTCTGCCTTCTGCAGATCTCTATGTAAGGTCCGTAATCAGCAGAAGAAAAAGGGATACCTGCTGTTTTGGGGTGAACCTTTAATCCCCCGATCCGCTCTCTGTTTTCCCACAGAAAATGGCTCAGCCGCTCCTCATTCCGGTCAAAAAGAGGACGGATCCAGAAAAGCAGTAAAAACCGGTCACCATATGTGTTTATACTTGTAAGGCAACGGCTGTTTAAGGCGATGGTATCCATATCCGGAAATCTCTCAATTCCCTGTTCATCAAGGGAATTGAGCCCGATATCAGAGATCACTGCCTGAGCCACGCCGGACCGGTCCATCTCTTTTGCCAGATCCTCTAATCTGATTTCATAAGGACCATAGGTTCCCATATGAACATGGGAGTCAATGATCTTATCTGAATATTCTGAGATCATGTAATATCACGGCTGAATAAATCCGTCTCTTCCAAAAGACTTTCAATGGTGTCAAGATTTAAACGGTGAAGCAATTCAATGACATAAGGATTTTCCGCTGGATGCTGATAGGTTGCCTTATCTCCATATTCGTTGACCAACTCGGTTCCCTCTTCTTTCCCCAGAATGGATCTGGGTCCGCCTACACAGCCGCCCACGCATCCCATACCTTCATAAAAGTTGGCATCAATCTTCCCGTCCATGATATCCTGAATCATCTTTTTGCATCCTGGGACTCCGTCTGCCTGCTTGGTACGGATCTGAATTTCCTTTTGCGGGCTGATGGCCTTTACAGTATTTTCTACTGCTTCGCTTACCCCGCCTTTTCTTGCATAGATTCTACCGGCTTTTGAGGAATGATCCTTTTCACTTTCTTCCATCACTGCAGGATCAATTCCCAGAGCATCAAAAATATTTTTCACTTCCTGGAACGTAAGAACATAATCCACTGCACCTGCCAAATCCTTTTCCCTTGCTTCTGCCTTTTTCGCCAGACAGGGACCGATAAATACAGTCAGCGCATCCGGGTGAAGCGCCTTTACCACTTTGGCACATGCAACCATAGGCGATACCGAACCAGGTACGTGTGGAACCAGCTGATGATAGACCTTGCGGATCATGCCGATCCACATGGGGCAACAGCAGCTGGTCAGCTGATAATCCCCGCTGCCTTTAATGTTTTTATCAAATTCCAAAGCTTCTTTCAGTGTCAGAATATCTGCAAATAAAGCCACCTCAAGCATTCCGTCAAATCCCACTTCTTTTAAAGCACTTCTAAGCTTTCCCGGCGTAACATCGCTGGAAAACTGTCCTAAAAATGCCGGAGCTATCATGGCATAAACAAGCCCCTTTGCGCTTCTTACCGCTTTGAGGGCAGGAATGATATCCGTACTGGCTTTCAGCTTTTCTCTGACACATCCGTCAATACATTTTTCACAACCCAGACATAGCTCCGGATCAACCACTACGCCATCTTCCTCTGCCTTTAGTGCTCCAAACGGACACCTCTTAAGACACTCTTTCTGTTCTCCGTCTCCACAGTCACAGTTATCTGTACGAATTACAATTGGATGCTTTTCGGGATTTAGCAGGCAGTCCAGGTGGTAGGGATCATAGGAATTGCCACTTTCTGTTTCTGCCGGATCAAAATTCCCCGCCAGTGCCTCACTTACTGTGTGCTCATAGAGTTCTTTAAATGTCTGCATAAATTACCTCCCGCATGTATGCTTTCTATTTTTTATCGCATAATCCTCTGTATTGCTTTAGACTTTCATATATTACCCTTATCATTCCTTTTTTCTTTCTTACTATTCCGATAAGCTCATCATAACGGACGAGCTGTTAACATATAAGTCCTTTGTAATTGCGTATAAAGCGCAGTCACAGATTCCCGTGTTGTTCTTTCCCGCCTGACGCATGGTACCCTCATACTGCATTCCGGCCGCCTTCATAACTCTGCCGGAGTTTGGATTATTGGTATCATGCCTTGCGCATACCCGGTTAAAGCCAGCTTTTTCAAATAGAAAACCCATTACTGCCTTTAACGCTTCCGTCATAATCCCTTTTCTCCAGTATTCTTCGCCAATGCAGTATCCAATTTCTGCCGCCTCAATCTCTTCGTTCATGTGTACCACCCCGATACTGCCAATGGCCTGATGGTTCTCCTTCCATTCAATACACCAGTTGAAATTCTTAGGATTTTCATAATCCTTTACCCATACGTCAAGAATCTCCCCGGAATCCGCCTCCGTCTTATGAACCGGCCAGGTTAAAAACCTGGTCACATGACCACTGTTTGCCCAATTATGATACATATCATGGGCATCCCCCCTATGAAACTGACGTAATACCAACCTCTCTGTTTCCAAAACAACCGAGCCCAAGAAATTCATCTTATAACACCTCCCCACTGACTTCTTTAACTGGAAAAGTCATCCAAAATAATAACTTTATCATACCATATTTATCATTAAGGGAAAACAAAAAAATAAGGGCAGTATCCCGCTGCCCCTTCTCACTCTTTATGTCAATTCAACTCCAGCAATTCCATCAATTCCTGGACTTTTTCTGGACTTTCTGATAACGTCTTGATATCCTTCCCTGCTTTCTTGTTCCCGTCCTCTGCAGTTCGTGTAACGGTCACTGTCTCATCACCGCTTTTGTAGGTCCAGGAAACCTCATCACAGTTATCAACCATAGCCATCAGTGCAATCCCGTAAGATTCCATCCTGGAATCAAAGGAGATCCTGTCTGCCACCGACACCTCTTCTTCAAAATTCAAAGTCCAGCCAAACGGTTCCTTTGCTGTCTGCAAGGCATTTTTATAATTTCCAAGACTTTTACTGATTTCCAAAATTTCTGCAATCCGGTTGTTCCCAGGCATATCACCGATATAAGGATTTCTTGCATCATATAAAGCAAGAGCCTTCTTTGAAATGATAAATCCATCGGATTTTACCACATCCCCGTTTACGGTCAGTTCACCCTGCGATAAATCATATTCAACAAAAAAAGTCCGGCCTTTCTTCCAAAATGACGGCAGGCATTCATATACCAGCAATTTTCCGCCAGCAATTTTGGTACGACTGACCGCCCTCTGCGAATGACTGATCTCCCCTTTTATTTTCAGCTTATTTCCGTTTACAGTCATCTCTTTTTGGTAATCTTCTGTTAAAGTACCAGCTATAAACTGTTTGTATGCAGCAATCGCCAGACCAATCAATACAATACAAAGAATTACAGGCAGCACTCCATACCTACGCTTTTTCTTCTCAGTCATATCGTTATTTAGTTCCTTTCCCTCCTAAGCTGATACCGTCAGATATAGTACTCGATGGTATCAGCCAGTCTTCTTTGCGTCTCTCTGTTAAACAGGATTGTAGCCTCTCTTGTTTCTACCGGACCAAGTGCATATGGTTCCTTACCCGTGCCATTCACCATTTCCCACGGGACCTTCCGGTTTCTGATGCATGGCATATCCGTAATCAGCTCCAGATTTTTCTGCTTAAATGGTTTTTTCCTGTAATAGGGATCAAACAGATAAACAAAATCCTGATCGTAGCCTGTTATCAGCACATAATGCCAGCAGCCATACATAACTCTGGCAACCACAGCACCTCCCTGCTGAAGTCCGTATACTATCTTGCTGTTCTCTCCAAGATACACCTCTTTTCCCATTAAGTATTCACTTTGGACGGGAAACTTTTTTACTTTTCCAAACTGGTTAAACCAATTGCTCATAAACATCATCGCCATCTGAGAGGTTCCATTTTTACCAAATTCTCCTTTTGTATTGTAAGAATCAAGGCAAAATAACATGATGTGCTTGATAATATCAGGAGGTATCTCCTCCCTTCGGAAAAGAAAACTCATGGCATTCAGTAAGGTTGTCGGTCCGCAATCATATTCTGTCACCTGATAGCTTAATGGGTTTTTCATTTGTTCAGCCCTTTCCTACGGCGATTAAAAGCATTATATTTAAAACCGTCAATATCACACCAATGGCAATAAGAAAAGACTTATCCCGAAGTCCATTTTTATATTTTCCCATAACTTTCTCTGAGGACGTAAGATATATTTGCAAAAATACGGTAATGGGAAGCTGCACACTTAAAAGCATCTGGCTGTATATCAACCCTTTGAACGGATCACGAATGAGGAAAATAATAAAAGTAGCAATCACCAGAATCCATGTCACTCCAAACCTGGTATGAGGATCATCGGGATCATAAGGCTCGCCGAACATTCCCGCAAATATGGACCCTCCTGCCATACCCGCAGTCGTGGTAGACGCAATTCCCGAAAACAGCAGTGCTGCAGCGAAAATGATACTTGCTCCCTGACCTACCAGCGGTTTTAACATCTGAGCAGCCTGTCCCAGCTCTGAGACATGCTCACCTCTACTGAAAAATGTAGTTGCTGCCAGTATAATCAT
Organism: Lacrimispora sp.; assembly: GCA_029256305.1. Lineage (GTDB taxonomy): Bacteria > Bacillota > Clostridia > Lachnospirales > Lachnospiraceae > Lacrimispora. The sequence continues at coordinate 20,294 of JAQSYE010000007.1, forward strand.
CGCGCTGTTGATTGCCCAACCAATTACCATGGATAGTATGGTATCAGCAAATTCGTATTTCAATTGAAGCTTCTGTATGGATTCATCCTCTAAATTCCATTGTCTGCTCTGAATAATCTCTGAGTGAAGAAATAAATTGTGAGGCATAACCACTGCCCCCAGCACAGACATAATAATGAGCATGGAACCCTTGGGAAACTGAATGGTTGTCCAGCCTGTTACCGCCTGATTCCAATCCACATTTACCATGCTCAGTTCATAGATAAAAGACAGACCAATGATGGAGACAAAACCAATGATCCATTTTTCCAGTTTCTGATAAGAATTGGTAAACAGCATCCACAAAATCAGGGCCAGTACGAGAACAGACGCCAGTTTTACCGGAATCCGAAACAGCAGATTAAGCGCGATTGCCGCTCCAAGAATCTCCGCCATTGCAGTGGAAATCGCCGCTAGAACTGCGGTTGACAAGACAATTTTAGAAAGCCATGGTTTTAAATGCTTGTGAGCTGCCTCTGCCAGACAGTCTCCTGTTACAATCCCTAAATGTGCCACATTATGTTGGAGCATAATCAACATAATCGTTGAAAGAGTTACCATCCAAAGCAGTGTATATCCATAATCCGACCCCGCTGCAATATTGGAAGCCCAGTTTCCAGGATCAATAAATCCTACTGTAACCAAAAGCCCAGGTCCCACGTAATGAAGCAATTCCTTCAATCCAAACTTGGGCTTATGATGCTTTGTTTTTTCTTTATTAAATAAGTCAAACATGACAGTTAACCTCCCTTCTGTTTCTCTGGTACTATCTCATCTTCATGTACCCGTATGGTATCTCTTGTAATTTTTGCCCGATATAATGCCTGGTCTGCACTCATAAACAATCTGGCGGCATTCATTCCACTCTCATATTGTGCCAATCCAAAGCTGGCAGACATCTGCAATCCAGGATGCTCTTTAAATTTTATCTTCTTTAATTTATCCTGAATTAGAACCGCCATCTCATATGCTTCGTTTATGTCAGTATTATTAAATATAAGGCAGAACTCATCTCCGCCATACCGGTAAACAATTGCCTTCTCACAGCTGTTTTTTAACAGTTGTGCGAAGGCTATGAGGCATTTATCACCGGTCTGATGCCCCCACCCGTCATTAATATTTTTAAATTTATCTATATCTGTAATACCAAATATATAGTGATCACGGGGATTGCAGTCTTCTAAGTCTCTCATTGCATCATGGAGTGCTTTCCGGTTATAGATCCCTGTCAGCTCATCCATCTTCAGCCGTTTCTTCAATGTAACCCGTTCCTCTTCAATACGGATACTTGCCCGGTTCTTTCGACGCTCGTAGTGTATTACCACCATACATATCATTGATACAGAGAACATAATAAACAGTGATATGAGAAAATTCCCCAGTCTGAGTGTACTTTGAAAAATTGTGGGTTTGTCCAAATCCCAAGTAATAAACAGCTCAGAAATCACCAGTAAAACCACTCCACTGACAGAAGTACAGAGCGTAACCTGATAACTTGCATAGACTGTAGTTAAAATCACAGCTGTAACAAACACATAATATGTAACTGAGAATGCACTGTGGGCCGTAAACAGGGAAAAGCAGATAACTGTATTGATTATGGATACCGTATAGATCTTTGCAGTCTGAGATACCTTACCTGATTTCACCACTGCATGGTTGATGGCTATGCATAATGCATTCACACCGCTGGGCACCAGAATAAATTTAAATACATACCTTGGAACCGTAGTACTTAGCATATCCGAATGGACCAGTATGATACCCATAATGCATTCCACGATCAGCGCAAATATTACCATTCCGATCGATATTCTATAATGAAGGCTGAGCCAGTCTTTATCAATCCTTAAGTACTCCTTCTGTATCTCATTTACATGCGGGGTTTCATTGGGTTCGGCTGCCATAGGTTTCTCCTGCTTTCCCTGTTCCTTTTATTCTGAAATTGTATCACCAGTCTGTTAAACCGTCAATTTCTTTCATGGCAGCCTGTTAAAAATTATAACAAATCATTTATAAAAATTTATTCACGTATGAGCCAACTCCGGAATCCGCAAACATTCCCGTTCAATACAATCTAACGCTGCACCTTTTACATGCAGCACTGTATCACTATCCTTAATTTTTCTGCAGGTAAAGCCCTGTTGAGCAATGGGGGAAAAGCCAAGCACCAGACTCCTTACCTCTCTGCCAAAAGCTGCTGCAATCCGGTCTAAATTTACCTTTTCAGGCCCAAAGACCTGGTGCAAATACAACTGCCCTTTTTCTAAACTGGCGAAAACATAAGCATCCTGCTCCGGTATGAAATATATATTTTTGCTCATATAGTCCAACGCATAAAACATGGTAAGTTCCCAACGGCTTTCCAACCATAAACTACTCTGTGGGCAGCTTTCTTTTATACTTTCCTGCAGCTTCAAAAGATTATCGCTTTCTTCTATCTGAACTTTTAATACGGCTTCATCCTTATCAATGGTTACAGCTTTTACATATTCAAACTCATCCGATCTCCTAAAACCAAATTTCGGATAAAAATCCAGTACACTTTCATTGGCAAATAAAAACCAGCCATCTGCCTTTCCTTCGTAATCATTTTGGATTTCCTGCATCAGCTGTCTGATCATCCCCTGATTCCTGCAGGATTTGCTGGTCATTACCGTACCCAGCTGAATGTATTGCTTCAGTTCCCCATTTTCCCGAAATGACATGGGACTTACTGAAACATTTGCCAAGACCTCATCTCCCTTAAGGATCGAATAAGGAATGTAATTGTTCTTCCAGTAACCATTCTGATACCAGTTTTCAAAGTCCAGACCAAATATCTGCCCTGCAAGCTGGTTAAAACTTTTTCTTGCTCTTTCGTCATCCTGATATCCTTTTCTAAATACGTAACTATCTCTCATCTTACACCTCTCCTTTTACGAACTTGCACTGTTATAATGCCGTATCCCTTGTTTCCACACGAAAGCCGTCAGCAGGGCAAAGTCTGCTGCAACCAAAACTCCCCACATCGCTCTGGTGAAAGTCATCTCCCCTGTCAGGAACTGAACCGGCAGGGTCGCCATAATCCCATAAGGCAGAATCATATAAAAAATTACTTTATAAATCCCGTAAAACACAATTCCTGGCAGTTGCATACATAAGGTAAGTCCTGCTTCCTCCAGTATGATTGCGTTTCCACTGGTTAATATAAAAAACGAAAGAGATCGAATCAGTACCTCTACCAGATAATACAACACAGTCATAATCCCAATCCAGAACACATATCCCAGTACCAGAAACGGAGTGATCTTAACTCCCCCTTCCTTAATCCCATAAGCAATAAGCACTCCGCTTAGAAACAAAAGAGGAACAGACCCGGGATTGACCCGTTCAAAAGTTAGCCGCAGCAAAGGACTTACCGGTTTTGTCAGATACAGATCCATATCTCCATTTTTAATTTTATCCGGAATATTATTTATTCCGAAAAAATATATTACCATATTGAAAGCATTAATCATAGAAAATGTCCCAATATAAAGAATCATCTGGCCCTTTCCCCATGTACCGATGCGGTCAACATTGGAATAGACTGCCTCAAATACACACAGCTGGACCAGAAAAACACAGCTGTCCACAAAGAATGGTCCGAAAAACCCCAGCCGGAACATCATCAAATTCTGAAGCCGCATATTGATTAAAACACGGACTACCCGTAAATTTCTTTTTATTCTGCTCATCATATTCCCACCCCATCATACTTAACCCTGTAATTTTGCCAAGTAGCATGAATGACTGCCTGAAGAACCACACACCAGCACGAAAGGACCAGAAGTCCCATTCCCAGTTCTCCCTTAATCCTCCCGATAAACAGCATGGATGGAAGATATGTCACATAATAAAACGGAAACGCCTTCATAACCAGAACAATCCCTTCCGGCAGCAAAGTAAGGGGGATGATGCTTCCTGTAACAAAAGCCACCAGATTGTCTTTTATCATGAGAAATGTTTCGATTTCCTCATATTTTAAAGTAAGCAAACCCAGATAATAGTTTAGTTGTGCCATAAAAAAGAGCCCCAGAATAATTAAAATCACCGCTCCTGCCAGGACAACCGGGTCCGACACAAATACAAACCTGATTCGAAATATAAAAATCCAGAGGACAGAGGTTATAAAATAAATGAATAGATTAAAAAACACCACGCCCATTTCCATGGCAATAAAGTATCCCTGTATATTTATCGGAATGATCATGTATTTGGAAAATGTTCCATTTCTGATTCTCTGACTGATCTCCCGGCTCACTTTGGAAGACATATCCAGCTGTGTAAGGAAAGAACTGATGATATAGTAAGACATCATGCTGTTAATGGTGAAGCCAGTCACCTTATCTCTGCCTGCAAATATAGTTCCCCAAAGCAGTGAAGCAAACACAATCTTCGTTAATGTAAACAAAATCTGAATGATAAAATCTCCCCGCCAGGCTATCTGAGTCTTTATATAAATTTTGACAATCTCCAGGTATTTACGCAAATCCCTTGCCCCCTTCCTGATAGATTCTCTCTACGACCGTTCCGATCTCCTCTTCTTCCACCGTTATGTCTATAGGCAAAAGGCTCATCAGCGCTCTCAGTAATTCAGCCGCATTTTCTTTTGGTACCACAATCACCTTTTTATAAGGTGTCTGTTCCATAATCCGGGCGTCGAACGCCAGACCGGGCAGCAACGTGGGCTCATGAAAGATAAATGTAATTTTTTTATACTTCTGAAACCGTTCAAACAACTTTTCTGTATCACCATCATAGATCTTATACCCATGATTAATGACAATTGACCGTTTGCACAAAGCCTTAATGTCCTCCATGTAGTGGGAAGTGAGTACAATTGTAGTACCCTTTTTTTCATTAATTTCTGCTAAAAATCCCCGGATCTGTTTCGACGCCACTGCATCCAGCCCAATCGTCGGTTCATCTAAGAAAATAATCTTCGGATTGTGAAGCAGTGCCGCAATCAGCTCCATCTTCATCCGCTCTCCAAGAGACAGAGTTCTGACCTGAACATGCATCAGCTCCTGTACCTGAAACAGATTTACAAAGTAATCTTTGGATATCTGATACTCTTGCTCCGGTAACCCATAGATTTCTTTAAAAAGGCGAAGGGTATCTTCCACGGTCAGTTCAAAGAACAGCTGACTCTTCTGTCCCATAACCACTGCATACTGTTGCTTAAATTCATGTTCCAGATCATTGGGATAATATCCCAATACACTTATGGTGCCGCAAGTGGGGGCGATAATACCGGTCAGCATTTTCACCAGCGTTGTCTTTCCCGCTCCATTTGGTCCGATCAAACCAACAAATTCTCCTTCCCTGATTGTAAGATCCAAATTGCTCACCGCCTGTTTTTCTTCGTATTCCCGCCTGATAAGTCCTTTAAGACTTCCCATTATACCCGCCTGCTTCTTAAATCGCCTGTAATTCTTTGTCAGTCCAACCGTTTCAATAATTTCCATGCTTTTCCCCTTCAATAAATAAAAAATGATCACCGATTCATCCGCCCCACAGGCATAATGCTTCCGCAATCTCAAATAAGCTCTGATTCCAGACAGATTTCATATAAAAGACAAAAAAAGCATAACATTACCGTTATGCTTTCAAAAAGTCCGTCTGATACAGACATATATTTGGAAGGTATGAGCTTTTGCTGTGCAAAAGTCAAGCATTCAGTAAGGCAGATTAATCGGCATGGTGGCCGAAAAAGGGCAGACTGATCACGTAAAGACCTTGTCTTTCCTTTTCAACTATTTAATTAGTTGCGATCTCCAATACTGACACACATAACATACACATACCTCTCTTTTCCTTATAATAATCTGATCTTACCTCTTACAGTAATATATGTCAATCCTTATTCTTTATTCTGGCAGCGCCTGTTTATATGCAGCAAGAATAGTGGTATTACCAATGCGTAATACCGATTCTACCCTCTCAAATCCCCCCTTCTTTAACATGGCAATCTGATTTGTGACAGTACAGGGTGTATCATAATGATAAAACTCTTTTTCCGGAATATTTAAGTCTCTTCTGATCCTTCTATTCTCGGCAAAATAAAAATCTTCCTCTTCCTGATTTTCAACCATATAGTCACATTCAATGTAGCGTCCATCACTTTTGAGAGCGGCAAAAATTTTCTGATACAAACCAATCTTTGCTTCATGCTCAAAATGATGCATTGTCTGAAAAGAAACGGCACAGTCATACTCGTTCCGTTTCAAATCCACATCAAAATAACTTCCGCATATTAAATTCATTTCCTTGTCCGGAAAATTGTGTTTTAATTTATCAAGCATTTCCCGGGTTAAGTCAATGCCTGTTACAATGAGATCAGGAAATCTTTTAAAAATCTCTTTCAGCTCCAAACCAGTTCCACACCCCAGATCCAGTAAATTTCCACATGACACAGGGAGAAGCGATGGGATCATCCCATAAGCCTGTTCACAGCCTTCTACGGCAGAAAGCATATGTCCCTCATATTCATCGACCCGGGCTGCGAAGAAATCCTCCATCCGTTCCATTGCGACCACTCCTTTTTTTATTACGATATAAATAAGACTACAGCGGATGGAGAATTTACGCAACCTCAACCTTTTTTCTGAACCATTCAGCTTCTTAAGATGACCTTCTTCGCACCGGTACAAGCCTGAATATCCAGCTGGCTGGCTTTAAAAAATTCCCGAAATCTTTTTGGGCTGGTAATAATAAGTTCTGGAATTTCATCTTTCATAGACAGTTGCTTTTCAGTCTTTTCCCTGCGAACCGTTCCGATCAGTTCCTTCACCTGTTCCCCGAATTCCAGATAAATCTTATTGGCTTCTTTACTCTCCCACAACATTTGGTGAATGGACAAATTTTCCTCATGGTTCCGATAAAAGTCCTGGTAAATATACTCTGCTATGAACGGGGTATAAACTGCATACAGCTTTAATATACCAAGCAGACTGTGATACAGCGCATATTGCCCTGAATATCGCTCCCTTACACCATGCTTTTCCGGCTGATAAAGGCGTTCCTTTACAATCTCAATATAGTAATCACAAAAATCCCGCCAGAACAGATCGTCAATCTCATGTCTTGCCTGACCGATTTCAAAATCGTCCAAAAGCTCTTTCACAACGCCGGTTGTTTCATTTACTCGTTCCATGATCCATCGGTCAATTGGCAGCAGTACTTCCGGATCAAACTCTTCCTTCTTTTCATAATCGCCCAGCTGCAAAATCCCAAACTTAGCCGCATTATAAAGCTTAGTCAAAAATCTCCTGGATACCTTCATTTCGTCTTCGCTGAAAAATGTATCTGTCCCAAGTTTATTGCTTGCTGCCCAATAACGGATTGCATCGGCTGAATGAGTTTCAATTAGCGCCAGAGGCGATTTTGAACCGTTATTTTTGGATTTACTGATCTTCTCCCCAGGTTTCGCCAGTACAAACCCGCTGATCATAATGTCCTTCCAGGGGATCTCTCCCGTATGGTAAAGACTTTTTACAATGGTATAAAATGCCCATGTACGGATGATCTCATGGGCCTGATTTCTCATTCCCATAGGAAGAATCTCCCTGCTTCTGTCATAGTCCTCACCAGATCCGGCATTAATGAAAGGGGTCATGGAAGATGTTGCCCATGTATCAAGGACAGCTTCTTCCGGCAGGAACTGTTTGCATCCGCAGCTGCAAGCCTTTCTCGGCATTTCTTCCAGTGGATTTACCGGCAATTGGTCTTCCTCTGCAAAGACAGGCTCTTTACATTCCTTACAATACCAGACCGGAAATGGAACACCAAAATATCTTTGTCTGGAAATACACCAGTCCCATTTTAAATTCTCCACCCATATCTGATATCGTTTTTTCATATGGGCCGGATGCCAGTTGATGTCATCCGCCGCCTTTAGAAATCTTTCCTTTTCAGACAATACATCGATATACCACTGGTTAGAGGGAATGATTTCCACTGCCTGGCCGCACCTCTCATGAACTGCAACGCTATGAGAGACTGCCTCCTGCTTCACAACAAGATCTCTATTTTTTAATTCTTCCACGATGGTTTGCCTGGCCAGACTAACTTCCAATCCCCCAATAAAAGGAACTTCACTGCTTATGGTTCCGTCAGGAAGAATTATCCTTTTATAAGGTAAATGATGGGCCTGATACCAGGAGACATCCGCTGTGTCTCCAAAGGTTGCGCACATAACAGCACCCGTTCCCTTTTCCATGGATACCATTTCATCCGCCATAATGGGGATTTCAAAATCATATAAGGGAACGCTGGCCGTCTTCCCAATAAAACTGCGGTATCTTTCATCCTCCGGATGAACAAAGACGCATACACAACCATATAGCAACTCCGGTCTGGTGGTTGCGATCAGTAAATCTCCCAAAGAGGTTTTAAAATTCAAATAGTGAAAGCAGGATTCCAAATCTATGGTTTCAAGCTCCGCCTGTGCAATGGAGGTCTGACACTGCGTACACCACAAAACAGGCGATTCCTTCCTGTAGGCTTTTTTCATTTTTACCAGATCAAGAAATGATCTCTGGGAAATTTTCTGAGACAGCAAAGAAACCGTTTGATAGCTTAGATCCCAGTCTACGCTGAATCCCAGCTTTTTAAAAAGGCCAGTAAAATCATCTTCATAATTTTCAATAGTCTCCACACAGATATTTCGGAACTGACTCCTTGGCATCTGTCCCGCCCGGATCTTCTTATCCCGTTCCACTAGCCGCTCTGTTGGTAATCCATTGTCATCAAAACCCAACGGATAGAATACATCATACCCCTGCATGCGCTTAAATCTGGCTATTATTTCAGCCTGTGTATAAGAAAACACATGACCAATATGAAGTGTTCCGCTGACAGTTGGCGGTGGCGTATCAATGGAATAAACCGGCCGCTCCTTTCCCTGTCCGTACTTGTAAATCTCATACTCTTCCCAGAAATTTGTTAACTGCATTTCTGATTTTTGAAAATCATACTTCTTATCCATGATGGATACCTCCTGTAATATTTACTACAAAACAGACAAAAAATTCACCCCAAGCTATGCTTAGGGCGAATTAACGTGTCCGCGGTACCACCTAAATTCAGAAATAATTTTCTGCTCTCAATACAATACGGGAAGATCAAAAAGCTTCTTCCGATATCGCTTCCCCTGATAACGGTGGGAATCTCCGTTGGAGTCTACTGGGATAAAATCCGTTCAATCCAAAGCTCAAAGGCTACTTCCATGCTCCCATCACGAAGATTTTCACCAGCCATCTTCTCTCTGTTCATCCGGAATCGCATGTACTCCTCCTCGTCAACGCTTTTGTCTGTGTTTGTTACCCTTATTTTAGCACATTATTTTTCGGTGTCAACGCAAAAATATCTGATTTTTTATGTAACTAGAAAATAATTTTCTCACAAACGACAGATATTACATTTAATGGATTTGCTTTTTTTCGTTATCTATGGTATAGTAATATCAATTGAATAAAAAAGAACCGTCTATTACAGAAGGGCTTTTGCTGGTTTCATAGAATCATGGAACCATTAAAAGCCCTTCTTTTTGAATAGCAGTTCAATTTATTCAAAAAATTTTACGAGGAGGATCACAATGAATACTATTACAGTAGAAAAGCGTAATGAACAATTAAAAGCAAAACAATTGCGGAGAAAAGGCATTGTGCCTTGCTGCATTTTTGGTGGCAGTCTTCCCAACTCCATCTCAATTCAAGTGGAGGAAAAAACTGCAGAAAAGCTGCTTCGCACACAAAGGCTTGGAAGCAAAGTTCAACTTAAATTAGAGGGACAAACAATTATAACACAGATTAAGGACAGCAACAGATGTTTCGCCGATAATAAAATTGAGCACATTGACTTCCAGGCTCTTGATCCGAATACAAGAGTAAACAGCCTGGCACACGTCCTATTAGAAAATGCCGATTTTGTTACCGGAGTCTTAGATAAGTTATTAATGGAAATCCCATATTCTTCTTTACCGGAAGATATGATCGATACCGTTACCGTAGACTTAGAGGGCAAGCCTGTTGGAACAATTATAACAGTTGCTGATATTCCTGAATTCTTAAGTGATCGAATTGATCTGCAGACAGAAACAGACAGCATTATTTTAAGAATTATGGAAAAAAGATATTCTTCTGCAAGTGATGCAGAGCAGGCAACCTAATATCAAATACATAACATAAGGGTGATTCTGAGAAGAGCCTCGATTGTCAATTTGTAATGAGACATGAGAGGCTCTGTGTTTTATTTATAAAAAGAGGTGTCCTATTTGAGTCAGTGTTCTACTTGCGGCGGGGGGGAAGTAAAAACTTTAGACGAAGAATTCGGATCAATTATATTTACAGTTGGCATTCCTAAAAGTTCAATTATTTTGATGTACCGGAAAAACAGATACATTGGAAGGCATTGAATACATACAGGAGATTTCATAATACAGGGAGGATCAAATGTCAGAAACAGAACAGCAGAATGTGGATGCAGCAGTTTTTCAAAAACAACTTGATTTTAGTATAGACGATTCCATTAAAATGTATCTATTACAGGCAGGGGAAGCGCCTTTACTGACCAGAGACGAGGAATATCAACTTGCTAAGCTCAGCGCGCAAGGAGATAAAAAAGCAAAAAACACTCTCATCTGTTCGAATCTAAGGCTTGTCGTCAGTATTGCAAAAAAGCATGAAGCATATGTTCAATCCCTAACCCTGCTTGATCTTATTCAGGAAGGTAATATTGGTCTCATGAAAGCGGTGGAGCGGTATGATTACACACTGGGATACCGTTTTTCCACCTACGCCACATGGTGGATTCGCCAGGCTGTCACCCGGGGAATCGCAGAACAGGACCGCACCATACGATTACCAGTGCATTACAAAGAAGATGTAAACATGATTAATCATATCCTGCGCCAGCTTGACCAGGAGCATGAATCCTTTACAACGAAGGATGTCTCGGATATCACAGGACTTTCTGTTGATAAAGTAGAGCGGATTATGATAGATTCTGCATCAATCATATCACTGGACACCCCCATTGGCGATGATAATGCAAGCTTTTTAGGTGATTTCATTGAGGACAAAACCATATTATCTCCCGAAGAGAGTGTGACTGATATTATGCTAAAAGAAGAGATTAATAAACAATTGCTATCTTTAAAACCCAGAGAGCAAATGGTAGTAAATATGAGGTTCGGCCTCAACGGACAAATGCCCCATACCTTGGAAGAGGTAGGCGACCATATCGGTGTTACAAGAGAACGAATAAGGCAGATTGAAGCCCGGGCCTTACGCACACTGCGTTTGCCTAATCGCAGGAAATTCCTGGCTGATTTTATATAGGCCTGACAAATAAGGGCAGACAGTTAAGCCTGTCTGCCCTTATTTTATTATCTTATTTTAAACTTCCATCAAATAATTATTCTCTTCATTGGCCAGTTCCAATGTTCTGATTTCAAATGTTTTACAGCCTGAAGAAATAAAAGGATCTGCTTTCGCGATATTTGTAGCTTCTTCCAGATTGTCAGCCGAGAAAACAACCATTCCTCCCGGAAAATCAGTGAACGGTCCGCAAAGTACAAGTCTCCCCTGGCTTTTCAGACTTTTTAAATGCTCCACATGTTTCTTAATAAGCGCTTCATTCAAAGGTTTTTCGTTTTTCATTAAATAAACATACATGGCTACATCTCCTCTTTTATGTAATAGTCTGTATTTATCGCTCCATAACAAAGTGCGCCAGCTGGACGTTTCCATCCATCTGTGTCCCGTCAATTCTAAATGGAAATTTTTTCGTATAGAAATTAACGTTTTCATCTTTATCCACCGGTGTGATTAAAGTAATTTTATTCCAGTCAGAATATTTAGCCAACATGAATTCAAGTGCCTGTGATCCAATTCCCTTCCCCTGATATTGGGGAACCACGCAAAGGCAGCTAATATAATATTCCCCGTTTCCCAGAACTTCTATAGCAATGACTCCAACAGCAATATCATCACAGTAAATAATATCCTTGGGAAACTTTACCAGGGAATCCTCCATACGTTCTCTGGATCTTCCATAAGCGGGGCATTCCCCATATCTGATATAATCGTCGTAAAACGCCTCATTATAAATCTGAACTAATAAATCAGCATCTTCTTTTTCTGCTTTTTTGTATGATAAATTCATGGTTATCCCTTCTGACATTTTTTATGTTAATGGTATTTTATTGAAACTCTTTTTCATATTTTTTAAAAAATTCATAATAAGCCTGTACATTGGATAGCTCCGTCCATTTTTTAATATCAACCGGGTTCTCATCCATATCGTAAATCTTTGCCCCTCTCATAGAAAGAAGAAAGGGAGAATGAGTTGCAATAATAAACTGGCAATGAAAAAATCGTGCTGAATCTTCTAAAAATTTCAGCAATTCCTGCTGCCGCCCAGGTGATAAGCTGTTTTCCGGCTCGTCCAATAAATACAATCCATTTTCCTTAATCTTCTCACAAAAGAACAGATAAGCGCTTTCCCCATTGGAATATTCCCTTACATTCCCCATCAGGTTCTTTCTGATGTATCGGGACTGGGTATTACTCCTGGACATATTAACCTTCTTAAGCTTCTCATAGTCCTCCAAAGATTTCATCTGAAAACTGGAATACTTTGAGTCTAAGTATTCACCAAACAGCTCTTCCCGCTTATGATGTATCCCCTCATTCAAAGATCTTATATTAAGCATGAAATCAAACACATCGTCACTGGTTATAATCCGGCTGTCTCCAGGAATCGGCTCTTCCACTTCATAAGAACACATATCCGTGTAATCCATGAAAAAATTGGATCGGTTATAAAGGGCTTCCCGGGTAAGGCAAAGCTTCTCTGCTATCACGTTTAAAGCGGTAGTCTTACCCGACCCATTGCCCCCATATAAAATCGTAACCGGCTCAAAATCCAGGCTGGTCAGATGATTCTTTGACAGAATCTGAAATGGATAAAAGGTATCGTAACAAGTTCGTTTCTCCCCCATTGTGAAGCTATATTCTTCTTCTATATCTGGAAAAGAAAATTGTGATAAATAAATCATTTCAAAGCTCCCCCCTACATTAACTTTATCCACTATTGTACTATTTTACAGGTGAGATATCCACTCCTTTTTCAAATACGATTCATAGCCAATGACCCGTTCATCAATTCTGCGATGATAACTGTAAGTGTAATTTTTAAAATACTTTCCCCAGAAGCGGAGTGCATTCGGATTTAATGTCTCGCAATCCACTCCCAGATACTTAATCCCCTCCTTTTTACACACATTGCAGACATAGGCCAGCAAATCATACGCCACATGTTTTCCCCGATATTCTTCTTTCACAAATGCACCGCAGATATTTTTCATGGAATTTGTTTCGCTGATAAAGGTTTCTCCTTCGTCCTGTATTGACAAGTATCCGATCACCTCTTCCCCTTTTAACGCTGCAAATATACGCGATTGTTCTTTTGAAAAATGCATCCTATATTGACGGATATCCGTAGAAAAAAAAATCGGAGAACTGGACATATGTTTTACTAATCCATACCTTAAATCAAGAACACGTCTCTTTTCATCCCCAAGAAGTTCTAAAAAAGTAAGATTACCTTGTGATGTTTCGCTCACTTCAAATTCATTCAAATCCATAACCGCATCGCTGCACCGGATTCCAAAACCGTTTAATACCAGTGACCGGTCCACTACGGAATCGTCGGCATACCGGGTCAGGGCAAAACTGGTAACCTGTGCCTCCCTTAATAATTGTTCCATTCCTGCTTCCACCAGTTTTGAGCAGATCCTGCCCCTGTCATAACCAGAAAAGGCATTTCCCCCCAGCGGAGAATAAGCTCCCCGGCAGGTTCCAAAGAACCCCTCTATGGGGTGTATGAATGCAAGGTACCCGGCCATTTCCCCGTCACACATAGCAACAACGCCATAATTTTTCCGGAATAAGCCACTGATCAACTCCCTCAACTGGTCAGTAACGTCAATCTCCGGCAATTGTTTTATCTGCCTGCACTGATTCTCATATTCGCCTATTGCTAACTTCAGTGCTTCTTCCACATGGATCTCTTCCGCCTTAACAATCTTCATCTACCATTCTCCCCCATTTTTTCTTATTATTCTTCTTTTTCACTGCATTCTGCTGCCTGCTTTCCTTTGCTGCCTGAAACTTGGATTCCTTTCGAATTTTCTGGTAATTTTTCCACCTTTTTTCTGTCAATGTCCCATCTTCCAATGCCTGTGTAACTGCACAGCCCGGTTCTCCGTTATGGGTGCAGTTATTGAATCTGCACTGCTTTATTAAATCATTGATATCTGTAAAACTGGCATCCATACCAGCATCCACAATCCACATCCCCAGTTCCCGCATTCCTGGTGTATCAATAATTCTGGCTCCATTATCCATTACAAACAACTGGCGATGAGTCGTTGTATGATACCCCTTCGAATCATCTTCCCTGATTTCTCCAGTTTTCATAAGCTCTCTTCCCAACAGATAATTAGTGAAGGTGGACTTTCCCACTCCCGATGATCCCAGGAATACAGTGGTTTTATCCGGCTCCAGATAGCGCTTTAGCTGATCCATACCTTCCCCTGTTACGGCACTGACGATACAGATATCCACCCCCATTGCTACCTGATTGACTAGTTCCAGCTTTTCCTGGGTTTCTTCTGCAATGTCTGCTTTTGTAAGAACAATTACCGGCTGCCCGCCGCTTTGCCATGAGACAGTCAGATATCGCTCCAACCGTTTTAAATTAAAGTCATAGTTAAGAGACATAAGAATAAAAACGTAATCAAAGTTTGCTGCTATGATCTGCTCTCCCATTCCTACATCAGGATCTTTCCTGGAAAATGCAGATTTCCGTTTCAGTGTCTTAACAATCAGGCAGTCCCCCAGCGGGTTATACTCTAACTCCACATTGTCACCAACCGTGGGGAAATCTTCCTCGCAATGATCTGTAAAATATACTCCCGCTTTTAATCTGGCATACAGGCCTTCCTCATTTACCTGCACCTCATAACGTTCTCTGTGAACTGCTGTTATAAATCCATTCGTTCTTTCTTTCAAAAACAACCTCTCTTCCTGTTTTTCGTCAGCATGTAAATTTGCGGACGGTTAAAAACGGGCATAGAGATGCCGCGGTAATAGCCCCTATGAGCTGTCACTGCGGTTGGCTTTCTAAAAAAAGGCACAAAAAAAACACATCTTATCATGTGTTTAACGAAGTTAAGCGATATATAAGAGTCTATAAGCGGCATATAAACATGTCTGTCCTATGCCCAATATTCAGTTATTCTTTCATTACCTCTTTCACAAATAATGCATTTGACATATCACATACTCCTTTCAAGTCCGCTGATGGGTTATTTTGGTGATAACACTCCCAATTACAATTAAGATAACACATATTATCTACATCGTCAACCAATATTTCATACCTCCCACCAAGATATGGTGAGAGGCCTTCCATAAGAATACGTTTTGAAATTATTTATTGATTTTTATAAATCTTTTTTTGCCGATTTTCATAACGTCCCCATTAAACAGAACACTGTTTATTTCATCTTCGTTCATTTTCTCACCATTGATCTGGACACCGCCTTGTCGCATTAGACGAATAAATTCACTTTTGCTTTTAATAAATCCCAGTTCAATCAGTCCAGGAACGGTGTCTTTCACCGTGTCTTTCTCCAGATCCAAAAGTAATACGGGGATATCATCTGGTATTGCTTTTTTGCTAAACGCCGTCTCATAGTAAGAAATAGCATTCTGGACCGCTTCTTTCTTATGGTACAACCCAGTAATAATTTCTGCTAATCGGAACTTAATATCCCTCGGATTGACTCCATTTGCCAAATCTGCTTTCACCCTGTCAATCTCATCCGGGTGTTCATCTGTTGTGAGCTCGTAATACTTAATGATTAAATCATCCGGCACCTCCATCACCTTCTTAAACATAACTTCTGCTGGCTCACTTACCCCAATATAATTTCCCAGACTTTTGCTCATCTTCTCCATACCATCCAGTCCTTCAAGAATCGGCATGAATAAAGCAATTTGCTGGTTGATCCCCATTGCTTTTTGCAGCGTACGTCCCATCAAAATGTTAAAGGTCTGATCCGTTCCCCCTAATTCAATATCCGCTTTTATTTCCACGGAATCATAAGCCTGCATGAGGGGGTAGAAAAATTCATGGATACCAATAGGAACACCATTTTTATAACGATTTTGAAAATCATCCCGCTCCAGCATCCTGGCAACGGTTGACGTTGCGGCCAATTTTATAACTTCTTCAAAATTCAGCTTCGAAAGCCATTCACTGTTGAATCTTACCGTTGTCTTGTCTTTGTCCAGTATTTTAAATATCTGTTCACAGTAAGTCAGTGCATTCTCTTTTACCGTTTCATCACTTAATGCCACTCTTCCTTTTGATTTCCCTGTGGGATCCCCGATCTTTCCCGTAAAATCCCCGATTATAATGACCGCCTGGTGCCCCAGCTCCTGCATCTGTCTGATCTTTCTTAAAACCACAGCATGACCCAGATGAATATCCGGCGCAGAAGGATCAAGTCCTAACTTAATAATCAATGGCTCACTCTGTTCACAAGATCTCTCCAGTTTGACAAGTAGCTCCTCTTCGTTCACGCACTGGTGAACCCCTTTGCAGATCATACGCATCTGTTCTTTTGGTGTTAACATAACTCAACATCTCCTTGTAATATTATTATTAATATTTGCATGATCTATAAGAAATACAGAAAAATAAAGGGCTGAATTAAATCAATAAAAAAACTCCCGTCCTCCTGTTTCCAAAAGGACGAGAGTTACTCTCGTGTTACCACCTTAAGTTTATAGACAACTCACATTGTCTACCTCATCGGGTACGGCCTTGGCGATACCCTTGCACCTGATTACGGTGTGCTCTCCGTCGCAGCCTACTTCTTAAATAGGTTCGGTGCGCAGCTCCAAGATGTATTCACACTTTCTATCCATGAGCCTCTCATCAACCGGCATCTTTCTGTTTGGAATTGAAAATGCTACTCTTTCT
>JAQSYE010000182.1 GCA_029256305.1 Lacrimispora sp.
TTTTTTGTGCTAATTCCCCATATTCCAGTATTCCCCAAAGAAACAGCGGAGATTCATCTTTTTTAAATCAAAAAAGAGAACCTTCCGGTTCTCCATTCTGATGGCTTTGGGTGATCTGTTATTTTTTATCATCGGATATTGCGATTTCGTGACGTCTGATATGATCATGTGAATTCTTCTTGCTGACCGATAAAAAAAGATATAATATCTCCATTACGGTCGTCGCCGAAACTCTGGAAAAACAAAATTCCCCCAGAAGCAGCTTTTCCCTGGTAGCCGTAGTGATATGAAGATCACTGGCCTGTCCCAGAGGTGAGGACGGATTATTGGTAATTGCAATGGTAGGCACATGATTTTCCTTCGCTACTGCCACCATAGTCATAAGCCGTTTGGAAAAACCGGAATTGGATATGATAATGATCGCATCATCGGGTCCCATATTACAGGTATATGCCATCTGAGTCTCCCAGATGGTTCCCGATACCGCGGCAATTCCCAGTTGATTAAATTTAAAGGCACCGTCAAGAGCCACTGGAATGGTATTGCCCACTGCAACCAGCTGGACTGTTCTGGCTTTTTCTATAATGGATAAGATCTGATCAAGTTCCGTGGGATCCATCATAGAAATTGTCTGGGTCAGCTCAGTAACCTTGTTCGCCAGAATATTCTGAAGTGACTGGCCGATATTATCACGGCTGATATCATTGGAAATCTCTATGGAATTACCCCGTTCCTCAGCCACCTCTTTTGCAAGATTAATCTTTAGATGGTGAAAGCCGTTAAACCCACATCTTCTGCAGAATCTGGAAACTGTAGCATCGCTTGTTCCACTTGCTAAAGCCAGTTCTGCTACTGTCATGTCTATGATATCGCTTTTATTTGAGAGAATGAAATCCGCAATCTTTTTCTCTGCCTCAAAAAAGGAATCATAGGATGAGCAGAGCACACCGGATACACTTATATTTTCCTGCATATATCGTTTACCTCTAATTCATGTAATATTATTTCATCATTATATATGATGTGAAATAAATTGTAAAGCAGGGACTATACTTTCCCCGATGTCAGAAGAAAGACGGTAGAAATAATGCACACAAATCCCACCAAATCCATAAGTCCGAAGCTTACTCCCATGAAGAGAACAGAAAATACAGTGGCTGACACAGGCTCTACCGATGCCAACAGACTGCCCTTCTTAGGCCCTACACAGTTTACGCCTTCCATATAGCAGGCAAATGCAATTACAGTTCCAAACACAATAATAAGTGCCATCCCCATAACCGCCGCCCCGTCAAGCAGGACCGTCCTCTCCCATGGTCGAAAAATCAGGCTCAGAAGAACTCCGCCAATGAGCATCCCCCACGCCGTTATTACCATGGAACCATGCTTTTTTAAAAGCCTTCCTGGCTGGGTGGTGTAAACTGCAAGAGCTGCCGCTGAGCAGAGCCCCCAGAAAAGAGCCTGATCTGAAATTGCGAGACTTCCCGGTTTTCCGTGAGTTGCCAACAAAAAAGTCCCTGCCATGGCAAGTGCAGCCGCAAGGAGCTCGTGTTTCTCCGGTATCTTCCCCGCCCGCGCGGAAACATAAAGCATAATAAGAACAGGCCCTATGTACTGAAGCACCGTTGCTGTTCCTGCATTGGAATACCCAATGGCAGTGAAATAGGTATACTGGCACATGGACATGCCAATCATGCCAAAGATAAATAAATCTCTCATATCTTTTCCACTTCTAAACGGTGCAAAGATCTGCTTCCCCTGTTTCATAAAACAGATGATCAGCAGCAAAATCCCTGCACATAATAAACGTACCGGAACCAGCCAGTCGGAAGCCAACCCTTTCACCTGCAGAAGATACTGCCCGCAGGTTCCCGATATCCCCCATAAAATTCCTCCAGTTATCGTCAGAACGCTCCCTCTTTTAAGGCTTTTATTCTCTGTCATCTTCATCGCTGCCATCCTCTTTCGTTTCTTCTGTCCTGCCTTCCCATGTATTATGGTCAGATGTCGTATCTCTTAAGATCTGGTTAATCTGGGCAAATAAGCGGCTGTCCGGCAGATTCCTCTGCCACAGGCGAAATGCGGCTGTGGATTTAATCTCTCTGGCATCTATCGGCTTTCCAGCACAATAGTCACTGTTTAAATCTCCATACAGCTTTGCCATCTCCTCAATCTGTTCTTTTGGGAGATTCTTAATCTGGCTGCTCACCTGTTCATACACCACTTCTTTTAAACTGTTTTCTGCATATCCATTAAAACTCAGCAGATTTTCATCCGTAGTACCGGTCTTCTTTCCCCAATCCACCACATCAGTCTGTTCCAAGGTATAAACCAGCCGGCCATCATCCGTCCAGGTCAGGACACCGTACTGGTTGGGGCTGATTGCAAAGGAGTTTGCCACCACTTCACTGATATGGTAATCTGCCCCCTTTTCACCGGGTTCCTGCTTGTAGGTCTTGGTTCTCTGCAAATGCAGATGACCGCTTATGTATAAAGGAATCCGGAAACTCTCCAGTAAGGGAACCACCTCCCCGCTGTTTTCCAGGGTGCAGTCCTCTGGATATAAAATGCTCTCTTTTAAAAGGTTATGGTGGGCAATTACCACAACCGTCACCCCAAGCTTCTTGGCTTCTTCCAGCTGAACTTTCATCCAGTCGAGAGTCTTTTCCTTAATTCTTCCCCCAACTTTGTTATAAGGCTCATACTGGGCGGAATCCACCATAAGGAGCCAGTTCTTTTTGTCCAGCTCATAAACATAACTGAGTGAGTTTTGATCCAGGCTTCTGGCCTGGTCGTATCCAAACCTGCGGTATATGTCATAGAAATCTTTCTCATTGGCTTCCTGAATCGGTTCCTTTTCCTTACCGAAATAAGATGCTGCGGCATGATTATTAATATCGTGGTTTCCAGGTATAACAAGAACCTTTACTCCCTTTTCTTCCAGCACTGCTAATTTTTCTGCCAGCGCCTCATGTCCCTTTTTCTCTCCATTTAAAGTTAAATCGCCGCTTAAAATTACTGCGGCAGGCTTCTTTTTCTCCATCTGGTCTGTGAATGCGTCCATAATCTGCGGAATATAGCGGACTACCTTACCATCGTCCTGCTTTTCCAGAGCACCGAAAGCTTCCCCGTAATCCGTCAGCTCCGGTGAAAAATAGTGAACGTCCGATGCAATTACGATGACCGGAGGATGGTACGGTTTTTCCTCTTCTTTCGTTTCTTCCACTACTTTTTCAGTCTGATGAGGAAGAGAAGGGCGCGTCGCCTCCTGGGCAGGCTGTACTGTCTCACCTGCATGATCGTTTGTTTCTCTGTTATCTTCTGCCTCCGGTTCTTCCTCTGTATAAGGTGCTGTTGTGCTTTCCGTTAACCTGGTATCATTTCCGTCCTTTGTATGGGGAGAATGAACTTTCTGCAGCAACAGGACAATCAAAAAACACAACAAAAGCATAATCGCATAGATACAAACCAGAAGCAAGTTCTTCTTTTGCTTATTCATCTGATTCCATAAAGATCCTTTCTGGTTCTTCCCATGGAATCATACCATGTTTTCTATACAGGGGCAACCCTGGTGTTTATCGATTTACCAGCATTCCAGCCTCTTGCCCATTTTTTTCCATCTTATAATATTTTATCAAAACAGATCTCCGTTTTTCCCATGGTGCATAAAGACAAAATATAGCTTCCCTTCAAACAATACTGAACCGCATGCACTCCGGGGACAGAGCATGTAATTCCATCCGGTCTCATGTCAAAGGAAAAACCCGTAAGAGGAATGGTAATGCCCCACCCCCCTGCTTTCACATAACTCTCCTTCAGCGTCCAGATCTTAAAAAAGAAAGCAGTCCGTTCCTCTCCATTCAGTTTATCAAACTGCTCCTTTTCCGGTTCTGACATCACTTTGCGGATAATCTTCTCCGAAAAAGGTCGGATTCCTTCCACATCAATTCCTACCGGCTCATCCCCAATCGCACACGCTGCAAGTCCCCGGGTATGGCTGATGTTATGGAAGATATGAGGATAATCCTTTAATTGAGGTTTCCCATGTATTCCTTTTATAACAGGAACCGGACTGTCTTCTCCATAGTCGATTCCATAATCTTTCTTTAACCCTTTTCGAAGAAGTAGCTCCCCCTTAAGATGTTCGATATCGCGTTTATTCTCTTCTGCTGTTAAATCAAATTCTTCTGCGTATATTTTTATCATTCCGAAACTTCCTCTGTTTAATTTTCTATCTGACTCCAGACTCTGTTTTCTGCCGGGTTCCCGTGGCAGAAATATATTTTTCTCGCTCCAAGAGCGCTGATTTTCTCCGCACTTTTTATCATGGCCTCCTGATCACAGTAAATCATGGGAAGCCCGGGATAAAATAAGTTCATGAGGGCATCTCCCACAAATACGGCTCGTTTCTCCAGTTCCAGCCCAACGGAGCCTCTGGTATGTCCTGGCAGTTCCAGTATTGTCCCGTCAATGCCATATTCATCAAGCCGATCTCCCTCTTTTAAATAAATATCAGGTGTAAAATCAAAAATTACCGATTCTTCAAAGTTTTTTGCAGCGACATCGGCAACTACCATTCCTAAAAGTCCCTGATAAGAAACGGGCTCCTTAAAATTATCTTTAAGAATTCCCATATCATCTCTGTGGATTGCCAGCGGAGCTTTTAGTTCCTTTGATAAATGAGCCGCATTCTGTACCTGTTCTATATGGCCATGAGTCAGAATAATCAGTTCTACCCTGCTCTTTTTACACTGGTTGAGAATCTTTTCTTCAAAGCCTTTTCTACAGGTATCGATCAAAATGGCTCTTCCTTTTTTCTCTATCAG
The DNA here is from genome assembly GCA_029256305.1 of Lacrimispora sp. Taxonomy (GTDB): domain Bacteria; phylum Bacillota; class Clostridia; order Lachnospirales; family Lachnospiraceae; genus Lacrimispora. The sequence continues at coordinate 4,827 of JAQSYE010000182.1, forward strand.
ATAACAGTTTTCACTTCCGCACCTGATCCTCTTTACTTCCGCCATCTATCTTTCTCTCACTTTCCCATACATTCCCACTTACACGTCTTTTTATAACGGGTATCACTGTTCATTTTATTGAGAAAGTGTCGCTGTTATTCCTCCGATTTCATAAGCATATCATTTATTCCAACATCCATCAAATCCTTTTCTCAAATTGCGCAAAGAGACCTGCGGGGTTTTAGGCCTGCAGGTCTTACTTACTCCTATTTATGAACGGCGAATATGAAATGCATCCATTCCGGGATAAACAGCACTCTCACCCAGCTCCTCTTCAATCCGAAGCAGCTGGTTGTATTTGGCAACACGCTCGCTTCTGCTTGGAGCTCCGGTCTTAATCTGACAGGTATTTAAAGCCACTGCCAGATCTGCTATCGTGGTATCCTCTGTCTCACCGGAACGATGAGAAGCAATGGCAGTATAACCCGCCCGGTGAGCCATCTTAATGGCTTCCAATGTCTCTGAAACTGATCCAATCTGATTGAGTTTAATGAGGATTGAGTTCGCACACCCTTCTGTGATACCCTTTTTCAAACGCTCTGTATTGGTGACGAACAAATCATCACCTACCAGCTGAATCTTACTTCCAAGCTCTTTCGTCAAAAGCTTCCAGCCATCCCAGTCATCTTCATCTAATGCGTCCTCAATGGAATAAATGGGATACTTTTCACTCAGCTGTTTCCAGTGTTCAATCAGCTCTTCAGAAGTATAATGCTTCCCGGATTTAGGAAGAACGTACTGTCCCTTGCCTTCCCCCTTCCACTCACTGGAGGCAGCATCCATGGCAAGTACAAAATCCCGTCCAGGCTCATATCCTGCTTTTCTCACGGCTTCCAGAATCAGCTCAATGGCTGCATCATCGCTTTCTACGTCAGGAGCAAAGCCGCCTTCGTCGCCGACAGAAGTTGTAAGGCCCTTTGCCTTTAAGATAGATGCCAGACAATGGAACACTTCAGTACACCAGCGAAGACCTTCCTTAAAGCTTGGAGCGCCTGCCGGCATAATCATAAACTCCTGTACATCCATGGTATTCGCCGCATGAGCTCCACCGTTTAAAATATTCATCATAGGAACGGGAAGGCGATTTCCTGTAATACCACCCAGGAAACGGTAAAGCGGAATTCCCATGCTAAATGCAGCTGCCCTCGCACAGGCAATGGATACTGCAAGTATGGCATTGGCTCCCAGCCTCGATTTGTCCGGTGTACCATCGGCTGTGATCATGGCCTGATCGATTCCATAGATGTCAGATGCATCCATGCCAACCAAAGCATAATGAATAACTGTGTTGATATTATGAACCGCATTTAAAACGCCTTTTCCGCCGTAACGGGCCTTATCTCCGTCTCTTAACTCCAGCGCCTCAAACTCGCCGGTTGAGGCTCCGCTTGGTGCGGCTCCTGTGGCAATGGTGCCATCAGCTAAATGTACCTCCGCTTCAACGGTAGGATTACCTCTTGAGTCAATAATTTCTCTTCCAATGACCTTTTCAATTTCCAGATAGTTCATCATGATTTCTCCTTTTCTTTTATATACTTTCCAGAACGGTCAGAAACTCCTCTACGGATTTCTTTCCAAATTCTACAACCTCATCATTTATAATCATACAGGAACACTCATAATTTGATATTGCTTCTTTAATTACGGATAATAAGCAAGATCATAAATCTTAGCCTCCACTTTGCCGGGCAAACTTAATATGGCTTGTTTGTATTAAATTTATGAGTTAGTTGCTACTAATTCATATTATAATCATAGCATACTTTTCCAGAAAATTCAATTAATAATATCGATAATAATTATTATTTTATTATTAAGCCAAAAAAGCCGGAGAGGCGCAAAGAATTTTCTCCTTTGCAGCCACTCCGGCATTCCGTTTCCGGAGTTAACTCATCCAGAAGTTCGTTTTATCCGCATTAAATTCAACCCGAAAACGTAGTTTTTTAAAATACGCTTCCAGTGTCTCATAAAGCGCCTGATACTGCTCTGTCCCGTTGCTGTTACTAAGGGATTCAACGGAGCAGGATTGTTTCCCACAGGCATCTCTTAAATGAATCTTAAATTCCAGCCCGCTGTCTTTTAAAAGTTGATTGCATTCCAGTATCTCACTGATGGATACGATCTTCATGGCTTCCTCTATTCCTGAATTTTAAACCGCTTTGCCTGTTCTTCAATCAGTTCCAAATCATCAAAATAGTTGATCTTCATGACTTCCTTGACCTCTTTCAAGGTATCTGCAGCCGTTGCTTCTGCTTTCTGGCTTCCCTCTTTTAAGATCCGATATACGTAAGGAATATCTGCTTCGTATTCTTTTCTTCTTTTCCTGATGGGTTCTAACACCGCCTGCAGCACGCTGTTTAAAAATCTCTTTACCTTAACGTCTCCAAGTCCGCCTCTCTGATAGTGTTCCTTCAGCTCATCAAGATTCTTGTAATCCGGTAAATATTCTTTAAAGTCCTCTTCTTTGCAAAATGCATCCAGATAGGTAAATACCGTATTGCCTTCCACCTGACCAGGATCGGAAACTAAAAGGTGGTTGGGATCGGTGTACATGCTCATCACCTTCTTCTTTACCTCATCTTCTGAATCGGATAAGTAAATGCAGTTTCCAAGAGATTTGCTCATTTTAGCCTTTCCGTCTGTTCCCGGAAGTCTTAAGCATGCCTGATTATCTGGAAGAAGAATATCTGGTTCTACCAAAACTTCTCCATAGACGGAATTGAACTTCCGAACGATCTCCCTTGTCTGCTCAATCATAGGCTCCTGATCTTCTCCCACGGGAACTGTGTTTGCCTTAAATGCTGTAATGTCGGCTGCCTGGCTGATTGGGTAGGTAAAGAATCCCACCGGAATGCTGGTTTCAAAGTTTCTCATGGCAATCTCAGATTTTACGGTAGGATTGCGCTGAAGTCTTGAAACGGTAACCAGATTCATATAATAGAAGCTAAGCTCTGTTAGCTGCGGTATCTGAGACTGGATGAACAACGTACTCTTACTGGGATCCAGTCCGCATGCGAGATAATCCAGCGCTACCTCAATAATGTTCTGACGAACCTTTTCTGGATTGTCCGCATTATCCGTCAATGCCTGGGCATCCGCTATCATAATAAAAATCTCGTCAAATTCGCCGGAATTCTGCAATTCCACCCTGCGCCTCAGCGAACCCACGTAATGTCCGATATGAAGCTTTCCGGTGGGTCTGTCCCCCGTTAAAATAATCTTTCCCATTTTGTACCTCCAGATATATTATCAAGTTTTATTGTACCATTCATTCGTTATTTGTCAATGAGGCACCTTATTTTACTTCAAATATATC
>JAQSYE010000183.1 GCA_029256305.1 Lacrimispora sp.
ACCAAAAAGATTTTCTTGACTTTTAAAGAATGTGTGTTAATCTAGAAATATCATTGTAATGAACGAAAGGAGATACATAATTATGAAAAAAGTTTTGGCGACAGAAAAGGCTCCGGCAGCGATTGGTCCTTATTCTCAGGGAGTTCGCGGGGGCGATTATGTGTTCGTGTCCGGTCAGCTTCCTATTGACCCGGCTACCGGTACATTTGCAGGTGAGGATATTGCATCTCAGACGAGACAGTCCTTAACAAATATAAAGGCTATACTGGAAAGCGGTGGTTTATCCATGGATCAGGTGGTTAAAACAACCGTATTATTAAAGAATATTAATGATTTTGCAGCAATGAATGAAGTTTATGCAACCTTTTTTACTGGGGAATGTCCTGCAAGAGCAGCGTTTGGCGTAGCAGCGCTTCCAAAAGATGCATTAGTGGAAATCGAAGCCATTGTATATTGCGGAGAATAATAAGTAGCATGGAATATAAGGGAAGGGGATGCCAATAATCTGGTATTCCCTCTTTTGTGTTTTACGGTATGTTGTCCATTTTAAGGAATGCTTGCGGGCAACATGTAGAAATAAAGGGCTTTTTGCGAAAGAAATGGGTTGCATATTGGCAGACTTATATTATAATTAATTGAGGAAGTTGGATCAGTCCGTTTTTTTATCTTAATAAAGCAATTGATCTATGAATTTAAGCAGGGAAGTTGGTACTTTAAGGATGAGATTTGAAGAAACGGCAGAGGAATATTTAAGCCGTATCCCGATGTGGGCGAAAAAGAAGAATTCACTGGACGTGATCAGGAAGTTCTTGGAGGAGATGGACGAGCCTGATGAAGCCATGAGAATCATTCATGTTGCAGGGACCAATGGAAAAGGTTCTGTATGTGCTTTTTTGCAGTCTGTGTTCTTAAACGCTGGATATAAAGTGGGTACATTTACCTCCCCTCATCTGATTGATATAAGAGAACGTTTTTGTGTAAATGGAGAGATGGCATCGGAATCCGCTTTTTTGGACAGCTACCGGACGGTAAGAGCACTTTCTGAACGGATGATAGAACAAGGATACTGCCATCCGACTTATTTTGAGTTTTTATTTTATATGGCCATGGATTTGTTTCGAAAATCCAAGGTAGATCTTGTTATACTGGAAGTCGGCTTAGGAGGCAGGCTTGATACAACCAATGTCATCCGCCACCCGCTGTTATCCGTCATCACTTCTGTCAGCCTGGATCATACGGAATACTTAGGTGATACCGTAGAAAAGATTGCTTCGGAGAAGGCTGGGATTATCAAGAAGAATATTCCGGTGGTATTTGACGGAAATCAGCAGAATGTTTCAGATGTGATCCGGAAAAGGGCGATGGAGCAGAACGCTCCTTATTATGAAACGAACAGGAATTGCTATGGGATCACCGGATCTGAAAACAATTGCTTTAAAGTGGATCTAACAGGGATAAAAGGAGATGTGTATCAAGCTGTGATTCCTTCTCCTGCAAGATATCAGGTCATGAATGCCCTTCTTGCTTTGCGGGCAGTGGAAGTCTCCGGATTATTAGGGGATATGAGCCTGGAACCAGCAAAGGAGCAGTTAAGGACAGGACTTTTGCAAATGCGCTGGCCCGCCAGGATGGAAGAAGTCCAACCGGGAGTCTTTTTAGATGGAGCACATAATCCGGGTGGAATTGAGGAGTTTGTAAAGACTGCGTCCGATTTGTGTTCAGACAGAAAGAAAAGAGCAAATCTTTTATTTTCTGCTGTATCCGATAAGAATTATCATGATATGATAAGGATCATAGCAGCCAGTCTGCCTCTACATGAAGTGGCAGTGACCCATATAGATTCCGACAGAGGAACAGCGACAGAGACTGTTTTTCATGAATTTGAAGAAGCAGTTAATTGCAAAATAACAAGATTTCAGAACGCAGAGGACGCATTGTTTTATATGCTTCATAATCAGGATGAGGATCATCTGCTGTTTTGTGTAGGTTCCCTTTATTTAATGGGTGAGATAAAAGCGGTTTTAAGGAGGAAAGGATATGATTGATTTTGAGTCTGAGATTAAGGACTACAGGCCCAGCCTGGAAGTCGATGCAGTTGAGGATGCCATTGTAAGAAGTGATTTAACCGATATGAATGATCTTATGATGAATCTGATTAAAGAAGTCAGCAAGGAATAGGCGGATAAAATATGGATTATGAAAGAAAAATCCGGGCGATTGCAAATAGCTATTATAATATGGGATTAGAAAAGGCTAAGTTAAGAGATCTAACCGGATCGGCCGATTATTTAAAGAAGTGTCTTCATTTTAATAAGTATATGACAGACGCAAGGAATCTTCTTGGCCTCATCTACTATGAGGTGGGAGAGGTCGGCGATGCATTGGTTCAGTGGGTCATCAGTAAGAATTTACAGCCCGAGGATAACCGTGCAGATTACTATCTGGAAGCTATTCAGAAGAAAAAAGGCACCATGGATCTGGAACGAAGGGCAGTACGCAGGTTTAATCAGGCACTGGCTTACGTTAAAAGTGGAAGTGAGGACCTGGCTATTCTGCAGCTGAATAAAGCGGCGGAGGACAAGCCGAATTATGTAAAAGCCCAGCTTTTATTTGCGCTCTTATGCATCGTGAGAGAGGATTACCAGAAGGCGGGTAAAGCAGTAAATAAGGTGCTTTTAATTGACCATAATCATCCGAAAGCACTTTATTATAAATCAATTATGAAAGAAACCGGTACCAAGGTAAAGCCAGAGCGGGAACCGGAAAAAAGAAAACTGAAGAATGTGCTTTCTCACAGGCAGATGCAGGATGATGATGTTATTATCCCGCCAAGTTATAAAGAAAACACCAGGGATCAGGCGGTTTTAAACATTCTGGCAGGTCTTTTGCTGGGAGCCGCTGTGGTATTCTTTATGGTTATGCCGGCGAACACCAAAGCCATCAATGATAACCATAACAAAGAGATGTTAAAATACAGTGAGCAATTAAGCCAGGCCAATCAAAAGGCTGATCTTTTATCCCAGCAGCTTAATTCTCTGGAATCCGAAAAGAAGACAACGGAGGAATCGTTAGCGTCTTTAACCAATAACTCTGACAGCGTTCTGGCTCAGTATCAGTCGGTTATCGGTGTTTTGCAGGCTTATAAAAAGGATGATTTTCCATCTGCAGTAAAGATCTATGCAGATCTTAATCCGGAACTGATTGCCTCTGCAGATATTCAGGCGATTATAGTTGAGATAAAAAAGGATATGGCACAGAAAGGCTGCCCCATTTTAGAAAGTCTGGGTGATAAAGCCATGGAGGCTGGGGATAGTCAGTCGGCCCTTAACTATTATACAAAATGTATCGAGTTAAAACCAGACAGCTGGCAGGCGAAGTTTAAGACTGCCGTTATCTACAAAGGAATGGATCAGAAGGATCAGGCCAATGGTTTGTTTTCTGATATCATAAATAACAGCAAAGATGAAACGTTATCTGCTAAGGCGAAAACAGAACGAGGTTTTTAATGGCAGAATTCGAAAAGACACTACAGAAGAAACATATTTTTGTGGTGTCTTTTTTTATTCACCCGGATTATTTTCGGCATATAAAAAACACTCTTCTCTGGTGTTACGGACAGACAATAAGAAATGGAGGAGTATTGCATATGAATCAACCACACTTTACGTATGAGGCAGAAGGTCATACATTAATCGTTCATCTGCCGGAGGAACTGGATCATCATAACTGTTCCGGGTTAAAATATGAAACAGATTTGATCCTTTCCGAGAATTATATCCGACGCATTATATTCGATTTTTCCAGAACAAGATTTATGGATTCCTCCGGAATCGGGATCCTGCTTAACCGTTACAAGCAGATGGCATTAAGCGGAGGAAATGTAGCCATTTATGGTGCGGGAAGCCAGGCTCTTCGCATTCTGAAAATGGGAGGAATTTTAAAATTAATGAAATTATATGACTCTAAGGAAGCAGCAGTCACAGGTTGAGGAGGAACATATGTCAGAACAAAACAAACCAGAGCCCTGTCCCAAAATGAAGAATTTGCCAGAGTAGCAGTAGCCGTTTTTATGGCAAGGCTGGATCCTACTCTGGAGGAGATGGAGGATGTGAAAACGGCTGTCTCAGAGGCGGTCACTAACGCAGTCATCCATGGATATCAGGGGAAGGGAGGAATCATCTACATAGAAGTGACGGTTGAGGGACAGGAGATAACTGTTTCCATCCGGGATACAGGAGTTGGGATCACGGATATTAAACAGGCGATGGAACCAATGTTTACCACGGATCCTGACGGGGTCCGGTCCGGTATGGGATTCTCTTTTATGGAAGCATTTATGGATCAGGTGGAAGTTAAGTCAGAGCCAGATAAGGGAACTGCGGTGATTATGAAAAAGAAGATTAGCAGGTGAGCCCTATGGATGAGACCATGAGATTGATACAAATGGCTCACGATGGCGATAAAGCGGCAAGAGACCGGCTTGTGACCGAGAATTTCGGTTTGATCTGGAGTATTGTGCGCAGATTTACGGGGCGTGGTTACGAGCCTGAGGATTTATTTCAGATTGGAAGCATTGGTTTAATGAAAGCCATTGATAAATTTGATTTATCCTATGAAGTAAAATTTTCCACCTATGCAGTTCCGATGATCACCGGAGAGATCAAACGTTTTTTAAGAGATGACGGAATTATAAAAGTCAGCCGGTCCATTAAGGAGATGGGGATGAAGGTGAAAAACATGCGGGAAGAGCTGATTTACCGCTTCGGAAGAGAGCCCACCGTGGAAGAGATTGCGGGTGAAATCGGGGCCAGTAAAGAAGAAGTGGCAGCTTCCATAGAAGCTGGAGCGGAAGTGGAATCCTTATATCGTTCTGTCAATAAAAATGATGAAAACAGTCTGCTTCTGATTGATAAAATAGAAGAAGAAAGTTCTGCACAGGAAGAGTTGTTAAACCGCATGGTACTTCGGGAATTGCTAACCGATTTATCCGATAAGGACAGGGAAATTATTATCCGGCGGTATTATTACAACGAAACTCAAAGCCAGATCGCGGACAAGCTTGGGATTTCCCAGGTGCAGGTATCAAGGCTGGAAAAAAAGATTTTAAAGCAGATGCGTGAAAAATTATAGAATAAAAAATTTTATACGGCTCATACTAATTTTGAAAACCAGAGAAAAGGATGTGAGCATGTATGGAATCCATGAAACATAAGCTTGTTATGACGCTTCTGGTCGTATGCTTAATTGCAATCGCAGCTGCAATCTGGTATATGATCGCTGTAATGCCAGATGGCATACAGAAAGAAGGAACACTTGTTGAGGCCGCTCCGGGATGGGAGATGATGGTTGCATGAGTAAAACCGTATATTTAAATATCAGCGAGATTACAGAGGTACATCACAAAGAGGTACAGCTGAAAGATGTAGCTGATGTTTATTGTGACGATTCTGCAGTCATGAATAAGTGCAATGCCCTGCGGATTAAAACCATTCATTCCGATCGTAACAAGCGTTATATTGAAAGCGCACTTGATGTAATTAAAAAACTGGTGGAAATGGACCCGGCTATTTCTGTCAATAACGTTGGTAAGGTTGATTATATCATAGATTACCACAAGCCAAAGTCACCAAACTGGATCTGGCAGTGGACTAAGACGATTTTTGTCTGTATTATCTGCTATTGCGGTGCGGCTTTTGCAATAATGACATTTAATAACGATGTAAGTGTAACAGATGTTTTTAAGGAAATTTATAAGATTATAATGAAAGAGGAATCCAATGGGTTTACGATTCTGGAAGTCAGTTATTCAGTTGGACTGGCTGTTGGAATCATTGTATTTTTTAATCATTTTGCAAAAATTAAGATTAACACCGATCCAACCCCTCTGGAGGTGGAGATGCGTCTTTATGAAGATAATATCAGCAAAACTTTGATCCAGAATGAAGGGAGAAAGGAGTCTGATATAGATGCTTCCTAAAGAAGTGTTGCTATGCTTTATCGGATTAAGCGCTGGCGGCATCATAGCAGCCGGCGTTTTTGCCTTTTTGGCAATCATTGGTGTGTTCCCCCGCCTGATTGGATTTACCCATACTAAGAAACACATCATGTTGTACGAGACGTGTGTGATTATTGGAGGTGTGCTGGGAAATATCGGTGATATTTACGAAATACCCATTGGATTTGGAGGTAATTTCTTTCTGTGTATCTTTGGATTATCAGTGGGAATCTTTGTTGGCTGCCTGGTAATGTCTCTTGCAGAAACATTAAAAGCGCTTCCGGTTTTCAGCAGAAGAATTAATCTGGGTGTTGGGCTGCAATATATTATTTTGTCCATCGCCCTTGGAAAACTGACTGGCTCCCTGGTGTTTTTTGCACAACGTTTTGGACAGTAACAGCAATTTTTTACAGAATGGAGGAAACGAATGGAAGTTAATAAAAAAGCCTATGAAGCCTATGTAAAGGAGGTAACTCCGGTTAATAAAAAATTCCCCAATATTATCAGAGCTTTTTTGGTAGGAGGAATTATCTGCACCATAGGTCAGATTTGTACAACACTGATTATGAACCAGGGAGCGGAAAAGGATACTGCGTCTGCCTGGACTACACTGATTTTAATTGCAGCCAGTGTAATTCTTACAGGACTCAATATCTATCCTAAAATAGCCAAATTCGGCGGAGCCGGGGCTTTGGTACCAATAACCGGATTTGCTAACTCAGTGGTAGCGCCTGCAGTAGAATTTAAAGCAGAAGGTCAGATATTTGGTATTGGTTGTAAGATTTTTACCATTGCAGGTCCGGTAATTCTTTACGGCATATTAAGTTCGTGGGTGCTGGGTGTGATTGCCTATGTTTTGAAAGCTTTCGGCATAGTGTAAAACCAAACTGGAAAGAGAAATGGAGTGAATAAAATGCAGGTTGGAAAAGCAAGCATTAAATTTGAGGAACCTCCGGTGATTGAAAGCATGGCTTCCATAGTCGGAAAAAAAGAGGGACAAGGACCCCTTGGTAAGCTCTTTGATGTAGTGGAGCAGGATGATATGTTTGGAGCAGATACATGGGAGCAAGCAGAAAGCGCACTGCAAAAGCAGACCGCAGATCTGGCAATTGAAAAGGGGGACGTCCGGAAAAAAGACATTCGTTATCTGTTTGCCGGGGATTTACTTGGACAGCTGATCGCCACGTCATTTGGTACGGTGGATTTAGAGATCCCTTTATTTGGACTTTTTGGTGCCTGTTCCACCATGGGAGAGGCTTTAAATCTAGGCGCTATGACAGTGGCAGCTGGTTATGCAGACAAAGTACTGGCCATGGCATCCAGCCATTTTGCAACGGCTGAAAAACAGTTTCGATTTCCGCTGGGTTACGGGAGCCAGCGTCCTTCTTCGGCATCCTGGACAGTGACCGGCTGCGGAGCTGTTATTCTCACCAAAAACAGAAAAGAAGGAATCGCTGCAATCACAGGTATCACCACAGGGCGTATGGTGGATATGGGGATCAGGGATTCCATGAATATGGGGGCAGCCATGGCGCCGGCTGCTTTTCACACCATACAGCAAAACTTTGATGATTTTAATGTAGATGAAAATTATTATGATAAAATTATAACAGGAGATCTTGGCAAAGTTGGCCGTACGATTCTCCTGGATTTCATGAAAAACAAAGGGCATGATCTGGAAACCATCCATACAGACTGCGGGATCGAAATTTTTGATCCTGATTCCCAGGATACACATGCGGGAGGAAGTGGTTGTGGCTGTGCAGCATCAACGCTCTGTTCTTATATTTTACCAAAAATCAAGGATGGGACGTGGAAACGGGTTCTATTTGTCCCCACAGGAGCCCTGTTGTCCACAGTCAGCTTCAACGAAGGCGAAACCATTCCCGCCATTGCCCATGGAGTCGTGATTGAGCACATAGGCAACTAATTCGGAAAGGAGACTGTTATGGAATATGTAAAAGCATTTTTGGTTGGTGGTGTAATCTGCGCAGTGGTTCAGGTTGTAATGGACAATACCAAGTTGATGCCTGGGCGTATTATGGTCCTTTTAGTAGTAATTGGAAGCATACTTGGGGCCCTTGGGATCTATCAGCCTTTTAGTGACTGGGCAGGAGCTGGAGCAACGGTTCCTTTATTGGGATTTGGCAATTCTCTGTGGAAAGGCGTCTTGAAAAGTATGGGAGAAGACGGATTTTTGGGAATATTTAAAGGCGGATTTACTGCAAGCGCAGTGGGAATATCCGGTGCTTTGATCTTTGGATATCTGGGATCAATTATATTCAAACCGAAAATGAAAAGCTGAATTTATAAAAAAGGAAGGACATCAAACCTTTTAAGGTCTGGTGCCCTTCCTTTTTATTCTCAATAATCTTCCCAGGGGTATATGGGTCTGGATCCGCCAGGATTCTGCGGAATATAGCCCGGCGCATATTGCTGGGGAGCTGTCTCATCCTCGTACGGGTAGCTGCTTGGAGGAATAATGACGGAGTTCGCTGAATGTATGGTGCAATATCCAGGCATTGCATATTTGGAATCATCGGTCTCACCTGCCTCACCGTTTGGAAGAACCATAAATACGGCCGTTGTCCTTTCCGGACAATACGGGGTGGGCAGCTGATGAGATATGGAACATACGGTTGCTCTTACGTGATTGTTGCAAACGTCTGTCGGCACGGTTCCTTTTGCAAAATATTCCGTATAAACGGCATTTCCTCTGGGATCTTCCGTGCAGACTCCTGAAACGGCCAGTTTGCCGGATTTGCGGCAGATTTGAGCTGTTTCCACGCTGTCAGGAACTGGAAAACCGGGATCTGTCTTTCCATCATGGATTCTAGTCATAATCTTTCGCCAGATTGCCTTGTGGAAGGATGCACCTCCGTTTTGCTTTGTCAGTTTCTGGTTATCGTCGCATCCAGCCCAGATACCGGCAGTATAATAGGGGGTATAACCCACAAACCAGATATCGTTGTTGGCTGACGTAGTACCGCTTTTTCCGGCAGCAGACATTCCTGGTATTTTAGCCGCAGGGCTGGTGGAACTGGGACCTGAGCTGGAAAACTTCCTGCTGCTATCCATGGAAGCTGCCATTGCATCGGTTAAGAGAAATGCAGTGGAGTCTTTTAAAACACGATGGGTCTCGGGCGTATTATCAATTAAAACCTTTCCGTCGTGATCCAGGATTTTCGTGAAGAATACCGGCTTTGTATAAACTCCGCCGTTGGCAATCGTGGCAAATGCACCGGTGAGCTCTAAGTTAGAAACTCCCTTGGTGATTCCGCCCAGGGCGAGTGCCGGATTGTAATCGGTGTCAGTTAAAGAAGTGATGCCGAAGTTTCTTGCGTACTCCACACCCAACTGGGGTTTTACAGTTTCAACCAGACAGCGTACAGCGACGATGTTCATGGAATAAACGATACCGTCACGTATACTTGAGTATCCCTGGTAACCTGAGCTGTACCAGTTTGAAAAGGTCTTATTGCCGATTGTATAAACGGAGTCATAATAAACCGATCCAAGGTTAGCGCCGCAAGTGTCCAGGGCGGGAGAAAAAGCAGTGAGGATTTTAAAGGTAGATCCTGGCTGGCGATAGGTATTGCTGGCACGGTTTAGTGTCAGACTGGCCAGTTTTTGTCCCCGTCCTCCGCTGATTGCTTTTACCTCTCCGGTCTTCTGATCCATAATTACAAAGGATGCCTGAGGCTGCAGGGTCTTATGAAGGTTTTCTCCCAGTATGGTATCTCCCTCTTTCAGCTGATAGCTTTTATAACCCTGTATGTCCGCATCCGCCGCTTCTTGGGTATTGTATAAACCATCATAGCCGTTGTCTCCCTGTTCCTTGTGATAACGCTTTACGTTCTCTTCGGAATAGTGAGTGGTTGTTCCATCTTTGTGGGTGACGGAAAGCCGGTATTCGATGGAATATCGTGCTGCTGTATAATTCTCCGGATTATTGATTTCTTCATCTACAACGGTCTGAATACCCGGGTCCTGGGTTGTGTAGATGGAGAGGCCTCCGCTGTAGAGCATATTGTGAGCCTGAGTATCGGTATAGCCTAACCGCTCTTTCATGGCAGTTATGACTTCTTCAACCAGTTCGTCAGTAAAATAACTGTATGGTGAGGCTGCTTCCTTGGTCACAATGTCCACATTCTGGATTCGGGAATAGACGTCATCGGCAAGAGCCTTGTCTTCCTCTTCTTTTGTGATGTATCCCTGATCATGCATGTATTGAAGAATGACTTTTTGCTTGTCTGAGTTATTCTTCTGACCGGATATGGGGTTGAATTTGGATGGGTTTTGTGTAATCCCTGCTAAAACCGCACATTCGGATAATGTCAGTTGTGATACATCTTTGTTAAAATATCTCTTGGCAGCCACTTTGACGCCCAGAGTATTATTGCCTAAGTTAATGGTGTTTAAGTAGTTGGTAATAATCTGCTCCTTTGACATAACACCGTCAAGTTTAATGGCAAGAAACCATTCCTGAAGCTTTCGTTCCAGACGTTCTCCGAAACTCTTTTCCATACCTCCGCCAAACACACTGTTTTTAATCAGCTGCTGTGTGATGGTGCTTCCGCCTCCTGCTGTAGAATCGCCGGTGAGAACACCTTTTACCGCTCTCATAATGGAGCGCAGATCAATTCCGTTATGTTCCCAGAATCTGGAATCTTCATAGGAAACAAAAGCATTGACCAGATTTTTAGGAAGTTCCTCGTAAGCGGCTTCCTCTCTGTTTGAACCTGCAGTTACCAGGGTTTCGGTGACATTGCCTGCACTGTCGTAAACGGTAGTAGCATATTCATTGGGGACAATGGTTGAGATGTCCACATCAGGGGCATTGTCTATGATTCCCTTTACCATGCCAAATAAGACGCTTGCAGCCACAATGCTTCCAAACAGGCATAGGATAAACAGACTTTTAAAAAAGGCAAGAAAAACCTTTGTGGTGTATTTCCTCGCTTTTGAATTGGCAGATTTGATCTTTCTCTCTGTCGCTTGCTTGCCGTAATTCATAGGAAACCTCCTTTACCGGTTCATTATACCAAAAATTGTCGTGCAATTCAACACTTACCATTTTTGGAAGAAAATTATACATTTATACATGGAACCTTGATCCTGCTCCTTATTTTGGATATAATGGGAGAGATTGTTTATATAGAAGAAATGAGGAAGCCTATGAGAAATGCCTATAAAATACTATACAAAGAAGGAACGGGAGAGCTCATTGAAAAGAAATCCCGTTTTATAGCAAGCTTTAGACCTGTTAAGACAGAAGAAGAGGCTCAGGCTTTTATAGAAGAAATGAGAAAAAAATACTGGGATGCCAGACATAACTGTTATGCCTGGATTTTGGGAAAAAATGGGGAAGGAAAGCGCTGCAGCGACGATGGTGAACCCAGTCAGACCGCCGGAAAACCCATGCTTGATGTTCTGGAAGGAGAAGAAATCGTAAATATCTGCGTGGTTGTCACCCGTTATTTTGGAGGTACCCTTTTGGGTACAGGAGGTCTTGTAAGGGCTTATTCCGGAGCAGTAAAAGAAGGACTTAAGGCGTGCGCAGTTGTGACACTTAATCCGGCTAAAAAACTTCTGATTGACACGGATTATAATGGAGTAGGGAAAATACAGTATCTTTTAGGTCAGTTAAATCTCGTAACGTTAAACAGTGAATATACGGATCATGTGGTACTCACTGTACTGGTGCCGGATGAGGAAGTTGAGAAGCTTCAGGCAGATATTACGGAGTCTACAGGAGGAAAAGCACAGATTGACGTATCTGATTCTGTATACTTTGGCATGTATGAAAAAGAAGTCTTATTGTTTCCAGAAGGATAATTGATTTGCAGAAAATAGAAAAAAATCTTGCATTATTGTAGTTCAGGTGTTATACTGGTAAATCGTGATAATGTAGATGAAACTAAGGGCATAGCAGGTCCTTAGTTTTTTATGATATGGGAATGAATGACCTGTATTATGCTTGAATAACAGAAAGAAGAGTACATTTATGAAGATGAAAAGAGAAGACGTCAGGAATGTGGCAATCATTGCCCACGTCGATCATGG
>JAQSYE010000184.1 GCA_029256305.1 Lacrimispora sp.
TGAATATCGGACTTTGTCTGGTTGGGGTGATTATTGGGGAGTTTCTGGCGGCGAATAAGGGGCTGGGGTATCTGATCATTTATGGTAGCCAGGTGTTTAAGATGGATTTGGTTGTTATGTCCATTGTGATACTTTGTGTTGTATCGGCGATTTTGTATCAGGGGATTGCGTTGCTGGAGAAGAAAATTAAATTTTAGATTTTATAGGGTCTTCTATGGTGAGATATTATACCGTAGGAGACCCTTGTTATGGCAAGAGAAAAAAAATAGGTTTCTTCGGCAACAAGACTATCTGCCTTTCATATAGGTGCCGCCGCTCTTTCATTGGTGATCTGACACTTTTACCGTTTCGCGCTCCACCAGATTCACACCAATGACCGTATTTTCCGACAAGGCATCCATGTGATTCAATCGATAAATCAGCCTTTGGACGGCCCTTTTTCCCATAATCTCTTTATTTACATTTATAGTTGTCAACTTTGGTCTTATTTTCTCACACATATCTATATTGTCAAATCCAACGATGGATACATCATCCGGAATCGTATAACCCAGTACCTGCAGAGCCATCATGAGGGCCAACGCCGCCTTATCATTAGAGCATACAAAAACCTCTGGCAAATGTTCTTTCTTTCTCACCAGCTCAATTATCTGTTTATTATAGTTATTCAAAACCGCCGATTCAATCCCATCGAATATGGAATATTTATCGGTATATTCCGACAGATGATCTTTGAGTTCATCAGGCCCCAGAGTCCGCAGGGCCTCCTGATATCCCCAGAACCTCTCTTTAATGCTCAGTGAATAAGACAACTCTCCAAAGAAGCCAATTTTCTTAAATCCCTTCTGAAGCAGATATTTCACTACAATAAAGCCACCCAGTTTATTATCCGTCAGGATACTGTCGATGTTTTTAACCAATGACGCGTGATCGGCTAATACAATAGGAATCTTATATTTCTGTAAAGCATCAATGTTGCCGTCACTGATTTTTCCAATGATGATGATGCCGCTTCCCCTCCGCTCCACAACCATTTTGGGGATCTCCATCTGATTATCATCGAAAAAGTTCATGGATACATCGTATCCGTTTCGTTTCGCTTCCTCTACAACTGCATACAAAATGATCCCATAGAAGTTCATATCCTTGGAATACCGGTCCTGCATCATGACACACAGATTGGTTTTTTCATACGTTCTTAAATACTTTTCTCTTTCATCCAGATATCCTAAATCATCTGCCGTACGAAGAATCCTGAGCCTCATCGCCTCACTGACTCCCGGTTTGTTATTAAGAGCAAGTGATACCGCATTTATGGATACCCCATGTATATCAGCAATATCCTTCATCGTTGGTTTCATACCAATCCCTCCCCGCAAGATGGATGATTAAAGTTTGCATTGGTTTCCACCCAGAGATCACATTTGGAAACAAGCTCCCTGATTGCAAGCGCCGCTTCCTCCCAGTTCGACCGCATTACCATAAGATACAGCTTCAGTTTAGGCTCTGTGCCAGATGGACGGATGATGACTCTGCTACCATCCTCCAGTATCAGAGAAACAACATTGCTCTTTGGAAGTCCAGTATGGTCCATGAGGTAATCCGTACGATCTTTTATAATCACTCCGGGAAAAACCTGGTCGCTTTTTCTCACGTCCTCCATGAATTTATTCATGACTCCGATCTCTGCACATTCATAGGATAACAGCCGGTTCTCATAATGTCCATAGGCAGAATATAACTCTTCCAGTGCCTGAAGAAGATTTTTCTTCCGGCTCTTATGAAATGCTGCCATCTCACAGACAAGGACCACCCCATTTACGCCATCTTTGTCCCGCACATAAGTCCCTGACAGATATCCACAGCTCTCCTCAAATCCAAAAATAAAACGTTCTTCCGCTTTCTTCTCTTCCAGAAATCCAATTTGCTCTCCAATGAATTTAAATCCCGTAAGAACATTTCTCAATTCCACCTGATAATTCTTTGCAATGTCTTCTGCCATGGGTGTGGTGACTATGGACTTCACCGCCACCGGCTGCTGCGGCATCCTGCTCATCCGTGTTCTCCAGCCGCAGATATAATCAAACAGCAGTACGCCAATTTCATTTCCAGTAAACAGCCGTTTCTTACCGCCTTCCGTCACGATACCAACGCCCACTCTGTCGCAGTCCGGGTCGGTAGCCAGGAAAAAGTCCGCCTGCGTTTTTTCTGCCTCCCTGGCTGCAAATTCCATGGCTGTTTCAATCTCCGGATTTGGATAAGGGCAGGTAGGAAAGTTTCCGTCCGGCAATTCCTGTTCTTTTACCATGAGAACCTCTATGTTTGGATATTTTTTAAGAGCTGTTCTGACAGGGATATTACCGGTTCCGTTAAGAGGGCTGTAAACGACTTTAAGAGGCACCGGCTCCATGGCGGTACAGGCTTTTCTGACGGCCCCCTGGTAGGAATCCTCCACTTCCCGGTCTATGAGTTCAATCCTCTTTTCATACAAGTGACAGGCAAAAACGCTATCCATATGATCGGGCTCATTATAACTGGATCCGTCGCAATAACTGCTTTTCTTTTCCATAAAATACGGTTCCATCTCCATGTAACCCGCCACGATTTTCGCACCATCCACGGTCAGCTGACAGCCATCCGGGCCATAGACCTTATACCCATTATATACTCCTGGATTATGGCTTGCGGTGATAACAATCCCTCCGCTGCATCCATAATACCTTACCGCATAGGAAAGCATGGGCGTCGGTGTAATCCTCTGATAGAGGTACACCTTTACGCCCTTTTCTGCCAACTCGCAGGCTGTCAACCTGGCAAAGGTCCCGCTCATATTCCGGCTGTCATAGGCGATGGCACACGAGGGCTTCTCAGCCATCTTAAGCAGGTAAGCTGCAAAACCCCTGGTGGCTCTGGCAACCGTATACACATTCATCCGGTTGGTTCCGGCTCCAAGCTTTCCTCGGAGTCCGCCGGTACCAAAGGCCAAATCCGTAGTAAACCGCTCCTCAAGCTCCGGCTCCTCACAGGCGGAAAGCTCCTCCCTAAGCGTTTTATCCAGCTCTTTATATGTGATCCATTCCCTATACTTAATCCTCCAACTCATGCAGAGCACCTCTTCATTATCCGACATCACTTGATGCCCAAATGTATGTAGATATCCATCAGGCTGATTTCTGCCATACAGATGCTGTCATCTGCCGCGCCATAATAGATCTTTAGATTCCCGTCCTCACAAATGCAACCGCAGGTGAATACTACCTGACCGAAAAAACCATTCACTTCATAATCCATCTCTGGCTCCAATAAAGGCTGCTGTGATTTAGCCAGAATCTTTTCCGGGTTCTTTCTGTCCAGAAGAAAAGCCCCAAGACAATACCGGTTGCTTTTATCGGCCGCGTGATAAATTTTAAGCCAGCCTTTTTCCGTCATGACCGGAGGTGCACCCCCTCCAATTCTGCCATTTTCCCAACCTTCCTCAGAGACGCCATAAAAGTGCTTATGTCCTCCCCAATGAATCAAATCCGGTGATTTGGATATCCAGATATCCGGTGTACCAATTCCCTTTGGAACCGGACGATTGAATGCATAGTAATCCTCTCCCACCTTATCCGGGAAAATAGCAACGTCTTTATTTTCAGGGAGAAACAGGATTCCCTTTCTTTCAAATTGCTTAAAATCTTTTGTGGTAATGAGTGCGGTGGCCGCTCCATTGGGAGATACCGCCGTATAGTTAATATAATACACCTCACCAATCTGTGTTATCCTTGGATCCTCCATTCCCCAACTTTCCTCATTTGCATTTGGCATAATTGTTGGCTTGTCATCCAGGGTAAAGTGTATCCCATCCTTTGATCTTGCCAGACGCAGGTGAGATAATGTAGTTAAATATACCACGCTGCTGTTTCCGTCTCTTCCTTTGGTGATGGTTCTTGCATCATCAAAACACAGCTGTGGATGTTCCGATTTATTAATCGTAATGGTTTTAAAATAACTTTCATGATCTTTTTCTTCTACAATCGGAAAGCATATCTCATCTTCCGCTTTACTCTCTACCGCTTCCGCCACACGGCATAACAGGACATACTCATCCTTGTATTTTGCTGCACCGCAGTTAAATATTCCCTTTACCACAAAGTTTTCACAGGATGGTTTTACATCTTCTGTTTTGAGCAGAGGATTATGAATACACCTCTTTATTCCGATTTCCTGAAGCGTTGTTTTATTATTCATTCGTTTTCCACTACATATTGCAGGTTAAATGCAATACAGCCACAATATTCCGGTTGAAAGAACGCATTGTGACATTCCTTTCTTAACTGATTTTCTCTCAACCATTCTGCTTACTTCAGCATAAAATTAATTCCTTCTTTAAAATACTTTGAGAAGCATAAAAACAAAATAATAACCGGAAGCGTCAGCATAACAGAGGCGGCATACATGGGCCCCGGCAAAGTTGAGTTTTGATTAAACTGGGTGGATATCATAACATTTAAAGTTTGCATCTTTACATCCGGCGCCACCAGCATATCCCACATCAGCTCATTCCATCTGGTCATAAATACAGATAAAAATACGATGATGCTAATGGATTTAGTGGAAGGAAGTGCTATCAACATCAGTATTTTCATGTCACTAGCTCCGTCAATCTTCGCTGCCTCAAATACTGTGGAAGGGACTGTCTTAAAGTAATTGATGTACATAAAGATTCCCCATATGGAGATGACGAGAGGAAGGATCATTCCCAGGTAATGGTTTGCCAGAGGCCTGATCAACATATACCTTGGCACGAGCAAAATGATGACCGGGAAAAACATCTGAAATAATAAGGAAGAATAAATGATGCTCTTACCCTTATATTGCATATGTGTGGTCGCATAACCGGTCATAAGTCCAACCCACATAGAAACTGCCGCTGTGGGAATTGATACAAGGAAAGAATTCATTAAGGCACGGATCCATTTAAGCGCATCTTTTGCCCCAGCTGCATTTCCGCCCAGCAGATACCGGTAGCTGTCCAGGGATACCACTTTGGGTACCAGAGCCTTATCCACCATATTCCAGGGCAGAAAGGATTGAAGCACCATATAGTAATACGGAAACAAGGATATCAGCATCAAAACCAGCGTGACTATACAGATGATGACCGTAGACACTTTAACTTTCTTTTTCATCGTTTTCACCTCCCTACCATCCAAATTTTCTGCTCAGCTTATTCATGACCCAGGTAATTCCCTGTATGACTACAAAGATTTGGACCGCATTGGCAATCGCCATTGCTGCTCCGTATCCCGACTGAAATCTTACGAACGATGCATTATAAATTTCCAGCTGCCAGGTCGTCGTTGACAGGGACGGACCGCCTCCTGTAAGCAGGAATGGCTCTGAAAATATCTGAAAAGAAAGTCCGGCCGCCAAAACTACAACGGAAGTTAAGGTTGGCAAAATCATAGGCATGGTAATATGGATCAGCTTCTTAATTCCGGTGCAGCCATCCAGCATGGCTGCCTCATACACATCTTCTGATACGGACTCAATACCGGACAGCACAAACAGGGCATAATAGCCTGCCATTTTCCATATAATCATAAAAATAATGATTCCAAAAGCCATATCACTCTGAAGCCAGTTGATATTTAAATTCAACCGTTCTCTTAGAAATGTGCTAAAAGCAGAATTGTAGCTGAATAAATATTTCACCATAACAGATGTGGATACCCCTGATGTCAGATAAGGGATAAAAAACACCACTGCTGCAAAGCCCTTAAGCTTTTCAGGGAGTCTGGATACAAGAAGGGCAATACCTACCCCCAGTACAAAACACAGGATAACAATAGGTACCAGATATCGCAGGGAATTCCAAAATGCCGCATGAACCTTCTCATCGGTAAATAGTTTTATAAAGTTTCCAAGCTTTACAACGTTATACTTCGGTGACATTAAGTTCCAGTCCGTAACGGACAGCCACAACGCCCAGCCAAGCGGCAGAAATAAAAATACAAGAGAATAGATGATATAAGGAGAATTAAAAATCCATGGCATAAGATTTATTTTCTTTTTGTTCACTTGCCCTCTCCTTTCGCGAAAGGTAATTGGGTATCGCTGGTTCGGCGATACCCATGATAATTATTCTAATTCACCTGCTGTCTTCATTGCCTCCATCGCAGCCTCCACATATTTGGATACATCCGGCTTCTGATTGATTCCGTTTTTCATGGTTACTTCATTTACAAAAGGAATCACCGCTTTTTCCCCTAATGCAGTCATAATCTCAGCCACCTTTTCGTTGGCCATTCCCGGAATGCCATCTGCTACATATGTACTGATATCCTTCATTGCAGGATTCTCCTTGAAATAAGAAGACAGACTTTCATTTGTGTCCAGATCTCCTCGTACAGGAAGCATTGATGTAGCTTGTAACCAGTCTAAATCGAAGGTTTCCTTTCCTTCGCCTGTAAATACGTATTTCAGGAACTCAATGGCTCCTTTGTGCTCTTCGTCAGAGATTTTATCGTTCTTATATAAGACAATTCCTTTAGAATCCGCATAGTTATAGTGTTTGTCACTTTCATTTTCGACCAGTGTAGGGCCGAAAACATAATCGCCGTCTAATCCGTAGATTTTGCCTGCTGCCTTATTGGAGGAAATTTCCCATGGAAGCCCCTGACCCATGACAACTGGAACGGTTTCCTGCTTCCACAATCCGTCAATGGTTCCCGTTAAAAGTGAATCGCCCATTGCTCCGTAAAATTCAAAGACTTTGGTCAGCGCTGCTTTATCCGCGGTAAGCTTATTTCCTTCTACCAAAGGCACACCTTTTGAAAAAGCATCGTAGGGTGATTCAATATCAAACCATCTCTCCCAGTAGTTGGCTGAATTGAGCAGCTCCGAACGATACATAAAATGGGATATGCCGTTGCTGGCAAGTTCTCCCTTCTTCTCACTGTAGGCAGCCAGCAGCTTGTTAAAATCAGCCATTGTCTTAGGAACTTCTGAGAATCCAAGTTCCTTTAGAGCCTTGCTGTTATAGCAGTAGGTGATTGGATTCACATAAAGCGGAATGACGTACTGCGCGTTATCGATGGCCCAGCCCTTGGTCACATTCTCCAGTTTTCTCTCTGCCACAGTCTCTTTAAACCAATCCTCGCCGCTTAAATCATAAACCGCATCTGAATTTGCCAGCGTATTTGCAAAACCTCTGTTGATGTTTTCTGAAATAGCTGGTATCGTTCCGGTTGCAATCGCATTCTGAATTCCCGCTTCTGAAGACGGCTGGGCCGGCATCATCTGTACCTTTACTTCTACCTTGCTTCCATTCAACTCAATATTGCTTTCATTGAATTTATCTGCATACTTTGTCCAGAAATCCAGATTATACTGTTCCGGAGCCGTCCAGAAATCGACTGTGATCGTCTTTCCTGATGAGGTTTTTTCCACTTTCACTGTTTCCTGGCCGTTTTGCGCGCTTTTGCTTTCTGCACTGTCAGATTTCCCGGTGTTGCCGCAGCCAGCTAACATCGTAATTCCCATGGTTACTGCAAGCAGGCTTGTTAATGCACGCTTATTCAATTCTTTTTTCATGACTTATCCTCCTAATATAAAATAAATACGTTTCCACCGATGGTCTTGCTGTGATACGATTACATCATTTTTATACTTGAATTTCAATTATTGTTTACTTGAATTTAATTTTTTTAATAAATATGTCTAAATGTTTTTATATTTTTTGTATAAAACTAACAATACATTTTTTATAAATTTGAAAGTCAAGCCAAATGTATGTGTTTTTTACTTGAATATACTTTAAAAACCAGGCAGTTACAGTGGGAAATATGCGGCTTCCATTTTAACCTACTAATTTCGGAATCGTGGACTTGTGATGCTTTGTATCACGATAAAAGGAGCGCCCACAGTATATGAATTACATACTGTGAACGCTCCTTCTATCTATCCAGCTATTTTGCTGAGCATCTGTTTATAGCAGACTTATTCTGCCTGATATCTATTACTTTTTTACCACACTTCCATCTGGATAACGGGCGAATCTTCCCATCTCCCTTTCATGGACCGGCTCATCATCAGGCCATGGCCAGCCTCCAAATTGCGTTTATTAATTG
This sequence comes from Lacrimispora sp., assembly GCA_029256305.1. Classification (GTDB taxonomy): domain Bacteria; phylum Bacillota; class Clostridia; order Lachnospirales; family Lachnospiraceae; genus Lacrimispora. The sequence goes on from JAQSYE010000184.1 coordinate 8,115, forward strand.
GTTCTCCTTCTAAGAGCAAAATGTAACTGGTTGTATCTCCATTAACCACCGTAATCTCATCTTCTCCTGAAAGTTTGATCCGGGAGGATGGATCAATCTCTTTCCCGTCTATGGTAATGTGACTGCTTCCCTTATAAAAATACAGGTTCCGGTTTAAGGTTTTAGAACCTGCAGCGATATGAAACTCTGCCTCAGGCTCCAGTATAACAAGCTGTATTCCTACACGATTTTCTTCCTTGGCTGCCCATGAATTTTTCGTTGGTTCCAGGCTTTTTTTATCTTCATATTTCCCGGCAATCAATCGGATTGTCGCTGTCTTTCCCTTTTCATTGGTATACTTGATCACTGGGATTTCTTCTGCCCAAAGCATCTTGTAATCCGGGTCTGTAAATTTACTCATTGCAGGTAAATTCAGCCAGATTTGAAATAATTCCAATGGGTTCTCCTGATCCTGATGAACCAGCGGAAACATCTCTACATGCTGGCATCCGGCTCCAGTAGTCAGCCACTGTACGTCTCCGTTTCCATAACGTCCTTCCGCGCCCTTGGAATCAAAATGATCAACAATTCCTTCCAGTACAACGGTAACAGTCTCAAAACCACGGTGAGGATGAACCGGAAAACCCGGAACTTTATCTCCATGATACATACTAAAGCCGTCTTTCCCGGAAAAATCATTACCCATATTTCTTCCTGCTAATGAAACCGCAGGACCTTGGACCTCATTCCCTGCCGGGAATTGATCCTTGTGATGCATACATGCCAGAAATGGGCTATCCATTCCCCATTGAAATCCTATTTTTTCAATTGCCTTTATCTTTTTATTCATTTGATTCACTCCTTGTTTTTATTTTTTTCAACAGATGCACTAGCATATCTTTTTCCTCTTCACTCAGTCCGGTAAAACTTTCTGCTAAATCTTCCACATGCCTGGGGAAGATCTCTTCAATTTTTTCTCTCCCCTTTTGCGTGATTGCAATAATACAGGACCTTTTATCGTTCGGATTCGGATGTCTTTCTATCATGTCATCTTTTTCTAAGTTGTTAATTACCACCGTCATATTACCGGAGGTAGAAAGAATACTGTCAATGATCTCGTTAATTGTTAAATCGCCTTTGTGGTACAGAGCCTCAAGCACAGCAAATTGTGCGGATGTAAGACCTCCCTGGCCAAAGATGGTGCCCGCTCTTCTGTGAAGCGCCTGGGTTGTTCTGCTAAGCCCAATGAATGCTTTTAAATTTTTATCATTTTCTTTTCCATAAGATGTTGTGTTCTTTTTCATAGATTTAATATATCACTAATTAGTGATAATGTCAATGGCGTTTTCTGGGACTTGTTTTTGTAATTATCCAGAAACGGCTGAAAACATGCTTAGCAGGGGGTATTACTACTACCGAAAAAAAGCCTTCTCCCGGAATCCTTTCTCCTGAAGAAGGCACAGCTTATTTCTTAATCAATAAATTCTCACTTCAAAAATTGTTGCCGCTCTGCTGCCATATGTGGAAATCGCGTTGATTTGTACAGCATCTCCATCTGGGCTACCAGGGAAAAGGCATTGGAGCCTCTGTCCATGGGACTGGACTGCCATATGCTCCACAACCTTTCCATTTAGGAGAATATCCACTTCATATTCCTTTAACAGTTCCTGCGGCGGCCCGGACTTCTGCCTGGACAGAACACTCTGATTTATGGACGGAGTGATTTCTTTGCTTAAATTAGAATCCAGCGTCAGACGAATTTCCCGGATGGGCATCTTCTTCGGAAGGGAAAGAAGAATAGAAGGACGGCTCTCTATCGGTGCTCGCCAGCAGTTCGATTCTTCCTCCACCGTTCTTGCCACTCCGTTTAACACCTTTTCCGGATCGCATCCCAAAACGTGGCAGTTAGCTGTCACCACCGCCTGTCTGGCGTAGTCATCAGGATCTTTGTTAACAACAAAGGGAATATAGCAATCATCTTTTAAAAGTTCCTGCTGTAGTTCTTCCACAAAATCCAGGAGTTTTCTTGGCTCCAGATTCCTTGTTACTGCCATGGAAGCAGCTGTACCAACCGCCTGACCTACTACCGCACAGGTTCCCATGACTCTTGTAGAGGAAAATGCTACATGGGAACAACTGATGGCTCTGCCTCCCAAAAACAGATTCCGGATGTTTCTTGAATACAGGCACCGGTAAGGAATGGAATATATGCCGTTAACCTGGTTCCAGACTGTAGGTACGTCTCCTTCATTCAAAAAACCGTCCACCGTATGTATGTCCATGGGCCACCCCCCATAGGCTACTGCATCTTCAAACCGGGTGCTTTCCAGACAATCTTTTTCTGTCAGAACATAATCGCCGATAAGCCGTCGGCTTTCCCTTTTTCCTGGCAGAAAGCCCACCCATTCTAATTCCATTTTTTCCGCTCCGTGTTCCCCGCCGTTTTTAATATGATCCCACACACCAAACACAGCTTTAAGCAGTTCATCACGAAGTTCTTCCCCATGGGAGATCACATCAAGCTCTCCGCCTCCCAGCTCAATCCACCAATACCCGGAAGTAACGTCACTGTGGTCCCGAAGCCTAAGCTGTTCTTCTGTATAAGTATTGGCCCAGAAGGGTTTTATAAAGGGCACCTCATGTTCCATGTCTCTGGCTTTGAACATGAGAGAATTTCCCATGGTATAAGGATCTTCTTTTTCCGGTGCCAGGGACTCTCCGTATTGAGAACTGCTCTCTCTGCCGATCCGGTATTCCGCTCCGGCTTTGGCTCCCAAAACACCATCGCCTGTTGCATCTAAAAACAAAGTGCCGTAAATGCAGAAGGATTTTTCCGTTGTCAATTGCAGAGCGCGTATTGCTTTAATCCTGTCACCATCACATAGTACCTCAGTCATATGGGTGTTTAAATAAAGAGTAAGATTTTTCTGATAATGAACCTTTTCCCATAGAACCGAATCAAAAATGGGATATACCATCTCAGGGTTTCTGAGCTTGTTTTCTAACAGTATTTCTTCTAGAATTCCGGTTTCTCTTGCATTTGGAGCCGACATATGATGATCCGCTCCGCAGATATGCATCCGTATTTCAGAGCTGGCATTTCCCCCTAACACTGGCCTGTCATGAACCAGAGCTGTTTTCACTCCTCTTCTGGCGGCGGCTATGGCTGCACAGACGCCAGACATACCGCCCCCCACTACTACGAAATCATAATGGCAGGCTATCACAGACTCACCCCCAGTTCCATTAGTCGGTTTTGTACTTTTTTTACTTCAAGAAATCTGGGAACCACTTCGGAAGCGGCGCACATGGATGCAGCGATGCCTACCGCCTGCCCCATGTTGGCGCAAATGGGCATGACGCGATAATTGGAATGAGCCATATGGGTTCCCGAAATATTTCTTCCCGCCAGATATAGATTATCAATTTCTAAAGGCACAAAACAACCATAAGGAATGGTATATCCTTTTGTCTGTGGAAAATGCTTTTGACAGCCGGTTTCATCAAGTCCGTTTCCGGTTAAATTGTGTACATCAAAATTAAAGTTTGCCTTTGTTACCACCCAGTTATCAAATACCCTGGCCTCTAAAATATCCTGCTCTGTTATGGTCTCCTCTCCCTTAAAATGCCTGGTTTCCCGAATTCCCATCAGAGAAGCAGAGCTGATAATATAGCAATTTTCAAAACCAGGAACATATCTTTTAAGAAAACCGACAATATCTTCCATCTGCTCTCTGCAGACCAGAGTTGCCTTAGTAAGATCCTCCACATTTGTGCCGTCCACCCCGGTGCAGTTGGTCATATTACAGGTTACAATTCCTGGGAGTGTCGTTCTGTATAAGAGCACATGCCCCGCAGGACTTGGCAAATATTTTTTTCCAAGCTCCTGTAAATCCCCGTCAGGGAGAGAAAAGCTTTCTTCAAAGCCACCTGGAAAAACAGCTCTTTCCTCATTTACCCCAGCCACCTTAAACATGATTGTGGCAGGCTGCATAAGTCCGTCGCCTTCTCTGCCCTTAAAATAAGGTGCGCCTGCCTTGGCAGCTATATCTCCATCACCAGTGGCATCAATGACAATCTTTGCAAGTACAGCCTCCCTGCCGGATTTACTTTCCAGGACGACTCCCTGAATCACATGATCTTTCATAATGACATCGCTGGCAAAGGAGTACAGCCGGAGGTAAACGCCTGCCTCTGTAAGCATGCGCAGGAAAATTGTTTTCAAACGCTCCGGATTGATTATCTGCCGTCCTTCTCCTGTTGATTCTGCGGAACGATTTAGAATTTCTTCGTAAAGTCCACCTTCTGTTTTTCCCGTCCAGTGACTCATAAGTCCCGTTGTCGCAATTCCTCCTACATCTCCCGTCTGTTCTGCAAGCATGGTTACAGCACCTTCCCTGGCTGCTGCAACCGCCGCCCCAATCCCAGCCGGACCACCGCCCAGTACCAGCACATCTACTTCACGAATTACAGGTATTTCTCTCTTGTTTTCTGTTATATATTTCATATTCTCAACCTTAACCTTTCACTGCGCCGGCCACCAGGCCCTTGACAAGAAATTTCTGCCCAAGTAAAAATACAAGGAAAGCAGGAACCAGGGCTGAGGCTGCCGCTGCCATGACCAGATTATATTCCGTCACGCTTTCTTCAATAAAATTTGTCAGGGCAATGGGAATTGTATACAGTCTCCAATCGCTTAAAAACACCAGAGGTTCCAAATAACTGTTCCAGTTCCAAAGGAACACTACCATAGCCAGAGATGCCATGTTAGGCTTGGCAATGGGCACCATAATTTTTAGCCATATGAGAAACTCATGAGCACCATCTACCCTTGCAGACTCCCTCAGTTCATCCGGAATCTGCATAAAATACTGACGCATGAGGAATGTGCCTGTGATGGTAATCAGCCCCGGCAAAATCAGGGTTAAATGGGTTCCGGTCAGCCCCATTTTGTTAAACATAACAAACTTTGGAATTAGCGTTACCTGGCTGGGGATCATCATGGTAGCAAGGTAAATCAGAAACAGAGCATTGCGCCCCCTGAACTTTATTTTGGCAAAAGCATACCCTGCCAATGTACTGGTAAGCACAGATCCCGTTAAATTGATCGCTGCGATCTTTAAGGAATTCCAGTATGCCAGGCCAAAATGATAATCCCTTGCTGCCAGCCCACCTACATTCCACACTTTCTTATAGTTATCCGGATAAAAATACTCTGGTATCCATTCAATCGGCAGCTTCATTACATCCAGCGGAAGCTTCATTGATGCCGAGATCATCCATAAAAACGGTGTTATCATGGAGAAAGCCAGAACCCCTATGACTGTGGTAAACAGAACCTTTAAGATAGTCCGTCTATAATTCTTCATTTCATCCGCCTCCTTTCCTCTTTATTGCCCATGTTTTTTGGGCATACAGGGATACCCGCAGGGTGTTTCCTCTTTATTGCCCACGCTTTTTGGGCATACAGGGATACCCGCAGGGTGTTTCCTGTCTTTAATAACTGACCCATTTTTTCTGCCCTGCCCATTGGAACATTGTTATGCCAAAAAGAATCAAAAATAATATCCATGACATAGCGGAGGCATATCCCATTTTATAGAAGGTAAAGGCTGATGTGTAAATATAGTACACCAACACATTGGTAGACGTCCCTGGGCCGCCCCTTGTCATGATCTGTATAGGCGCAAACACCTGGAAGGAAGTAATAAATGTAGTGATAATTAAGAAAAAGGTGGTTGGTGACAGAAACGGAATCGTAAGTCTAAAAAACTTTTGAATTTCATTAGCTCCGTCAATGTCCGCAGCCTCATAAACATCCTGAGGGAGTCCTTGAAGTGCCGACGTATAAATCATATTTGAATATCCCACTCCAGACCATACGGTCATCAGCATCAGTGCCGGAAGAGCCCATGTTGTATCTCCCAGCCACTGGGGAGGGTTATCCATGCCAAAGAACTTTACCAGCTGAGTAAATGGCCCCCAGGGAGAATACATCATTACCCATACTATGGCAACTGCCACAATATTTGATATATAAGGCATAAAAAGCGCCAGCCTCATGGGAAGTCTGGCAACGCAGTATTTATCAATGATGACCGCCAGTATCAGTGCCAGAAAAACTGTCACCGGCACCACTCCCACCGCAAAAATTATGGTGTTAATCAGAGAACTGGTAAACCATTCATCCTGCCACATTTCAGCAAAATTCGTAAAACCGATAAAGTTCCAGTTTCCAATTCCTTTCGTATAATCCCAGTCCGTAAAGCTGATAATCAGGGAAAAGATCATAGGAAACAAGGTAAAAAGACATACACCGATGATATTGGGCAGTATGAAAGCATAGCCTGTCAAATCTATTTTCAACTGCTTGCTAAGCCTGATTTTTTTCATGCTCAATGATTGCCTCCTCTCTTTTTATTTTCCCAGAGCCACCCTTTCATTTTTTAGCAGCTCCGGGAATCTTGTCTCTGATTATTTTTGCAAAAGCTTATCTGCCCTTGCTTTGGCCTTTTTCATGCCATCTTCAACCGTCTGCTTTCCAATAAAGATACCTTCCAATTCTTCGACTGCTATTTTCTTTACCTCCGCAATATGATTCGTAATAGAGGGAATTGCATAATTATTGGCTGGTGTTATGAGGATCTTCTGGGTGGTTTCTGCATCCAGATAATCCTCAGCACCCATAACAAATGTCTCTGTTACTTTAAGAGCATTATAGGTATTTGAAGCAGGCACCCGTCCGCCTTCTACTACAGGAAGCATTCCTTCTGTCGCATACCACTTCGCAAACTCCCATGCTGCATCAATATTTTGTGACTTGGGATTAATGCATAAATGATCTCCATAACCTCCTTGTGTGTACTTTCTCTGTCCTTTTTCTACCACCGGATATGGAGCAAAAGCCGTCTTAAATTTATGAGGATAACTGGCCTGGTCTTTTACACTTCTTACAATCCATGGTCCCACCGTCATGGCAGATTTTCCTGTTAAAAACATGCTTTCCTGTGATAGTTTCTGGGTCACGGAATCCGTATGTGTAGGGGATGTTTTATCCACATTCATCATGTTATTAATCAGCTCAACAGATTTAATCACCACTGGATCGTCAAAGCTGGTTTCCTTGTCATTTTTATACATAGGATCTCCGCCATTGGTCTGGGCGACCAGATAGGTAAAAAGGTAAGTCAAATCCTGTTGAGAATTCCAGAACATGCCGTATACCTTATCCTGTCCGTCTCCATGAGTAAGCTTTTTGGCGATCTCTCTGAATTCATCAAAAGTCCATTCCGTAGGAATTTCAATGCCAGCTGCTTCAAACATATCCTGGTTTAATACAATCCCATACTGATCAAGCTTGGTTGGAATGGAATAGGGTTTCCCATTAATGTAATATGCCTCAGCCAGAGTTCCAAAATTATTTGTCAGCTGGAAATTATCCCGGGCGATCAGCTTTGATAGATCAAGTGCCATGTTTCCTTCCGCCCGCTTTGTGAGAGCATCGGTACTGTAGGTCATATAAAGATCCACTCCATCTCCTGAGAGAAGATTTGTCTCCAGCTTTAAATTACCTGTATCATCATTTACAAATCGTTCGTACTCAACCTGTATCCCCTTATCCTTATAGAGCTGGTTGAAGTTATCACAAACTGCCTGAGGACCGGCTTCCGCCGGAACACCTCCCCACATCCGCAAAACCACGGGGGCTGCATTATCTGTCTTA
>JAQSYE010000185.1 GCA_029256305.1 Lacrimispora sp.
GACGGGAAGGCAGTTCTTTGGCTATGAGAATGGAGAATGGGTGAGACGGGGACTGTCTCTGGGATATTTTTATCCCGATGCCCCGGAATTTGACTGCTACGAAGTCATTACAGAAATAGAGGCAAAGAAACTTTTAAATGGAAAATAAAAACATATAAATCGGAATATTAGAAAACGGCGTCGGACTTGTAGTTCACGCCGTTTTTTCGTGCCTGACTTACTGAAAAAAATAAAAATCACAATATAATCCAATAATAAGACACAAAAATACGAGAAAAAACCAAGGTAAAAATGTTATTGTTTATCTGCTGCCCCAATAAAAATATCAACTAATATTTAAGAGAGGATAAGTACCTATGAAATCGATTGATGTATTTTGTCATATTCTGCCGCCAGAATACTATGAAGCGGCGGTAAAAGACACATCCGCACAGTACCATATGTTTACCAGAGCCCTTAATGTGAAGGCAATGTCAGATCTGGAAGCCAGATTGGAGGTTATGAAAAAATTTCCGGGATATTCCCAGCTACCGTGCATGGTGTCTCCGCCGATTGAGTATTTTGCCGGACCGGACCGTTCACCTGCTATTGCAGCACTGGGAAACGATTCGCTGTGCAGAATTGTAAATGAACATCCTGAGGCTTTTCCTGGATTTATCGCAGGAATCCCTTTTAATAACGTAAAGGCATCGGTGGAAGAGATTAAACGCTCTAAAGATATGGGAGCAAAGGGGATACAAATTTTTACCCATATGAATGGGGAAGCAATTGATACGGAAGAATATTGGCCGATTTACGAGATCTGTGAAAAATTGGACATGCCAATTTTGCTTCATCCGGCCGGTGGATTAAAGACTCCGGAGTTTCCTAGTGAGACCATATCCAAATACGAACTGTGGTGGGCACTTGGCTGGCCTTATCAGACGACAGTTGCCATAGCCAGGCTTGTATTTTCAGGGATTTTTGAAGACTTCCCTGAGCTTAAGATTGTCACTCATCATGTGGGTGGAATGATTCCTATGCTTGCAGGCCGTCTTGAAAATGGGCTCAAGATGTATGGAAGCCGTACAGCTGAACCTCTGAAGGAAAAACTGACTAAAACCAGATTAAAGGGTGATCCGGTGGATTCCTTTAAAAAGTTTTATGCTGATTCAGCCTCCTTTGGATCTGCTTCGGCAATCCAATGCGGATTGGATTTTTTTGGAACAGATCATATCTTATTTGCCAGTGACATGCCTTTTGATCCGGAACAGGGGCCTGGGTATATTGACAGAACCTTAAAGGCTATTGATACTTTACCGTTAACAGAAACTGAAAAATCGGCTGTCTGTTATGAAAATGCTGCCAGATTGTTCCGGCTTTAAAATATTGTATAAAGGGAAGGGGTAAAAAATGAATACTATTATTTCGGTTCTAACTAACCAGTTTTTTTTATTGTTCCTGACAATTGTCTCCGGGTTGCTGATAGGAAAAATTAAGATCAAAAATTTTTCACTGGGTGTCTCCGGCGGTATTTTCACCGGGATTGGAATCGGCTGGCTGGTGACTAATTTTGCTAAAAATGTGAAAGAAGGAGAGGCAGGCTATAATATTGGCAAGAAGATTTTGACTTCAGGTACAGTATCATCCGGTTTCTTTATGTTCTTTCTTCTGTTGTTTTTAACTGCAATCGGGCTTATAGTAGGAAAGAATATCGGAAGTATTTTTAAGAGATATGGAATTAAGTTTGTCATTATCGGAGCAATCATTCCAGCAGTTTCCATGCTGGTAACTGTGGGCTGCTTTCAATTGGTGAGAGGATCGTCGATTAATGGGTTTCAGATATCGGGAATGTATTCCGGTTCTATGACTAGTACTCCCGCTTACGGAACCTCTCTGGATGTAGTTTCCGCTTTGGATATTGAAAAAAGATATGAGAGACTTTCTGAATCAGATAAAAGCCGTTTTCTGTCTATGATCAGCCAGGATGGCAGCCTGACTCCTGAAAATACGCCAAACCTTACACCGGAGCAGGCCGGGGCTTTTAAGGAAGCCGCCAAGTCGGCTGTAAGCCTGGGATATACGGTAGCCTTTCCGTTTGGTGTGATTGTAATTGTAATTATGATTACCCTGCTGCCCAAATTATTCGGTATTGATATAGAAAAAGAAAAAAATGCCTATAATAAAGAACTTCTGGAAAGTCAGAATCATGGAAAGGTAATTGCGGATCAGCCGCTGGATTTCATGCTATTTGCTGCAGTCGCAGTAATTGGTATTGTTGTCGGCAGTATTAATATTCCGATGGGTTCTTTTGGGAATTTTTCATTGGGAGCAGCTGGCGGTGTATTGATCTCTGCTCTTGTATTCAGCTATATTGGCAAGATCGGGCCTTTCAATTTCAGAATGGATACAAAATCCCTTTCGATGGTCCGTGAAATGGGTCTGACATTTTTCATGTCTGTGGTAGGTCTTACTTACGGATATGATGTTATTAATTCTCTGTCAGGTTCCGGTCTGTCACTGGCACTTATGGCCATTGCGGTAGAAACAATCGCAGTGTTAATCAGCTTTTTGATCGGACATAAGGTATTTAAACTGAACTGGGTAATTTTAAGCGGGGCAATCTGCGGTGGTTGTACATCAGCGCCTGGATTGGGTGCTGCATTGAGTACGATTGGAAATGATGAGCCTACGGCTGGATATGGAGCGGCGCAACCGTTCGCAATCCTTGCAAATGTGCTTTTGATTACAGTTTTTCATAATATGATATTTTTATAAAGCAGCATAACTGAAACAGGAAGAGAGGCGTCGTATGCAGGATTTCTGGATTCAACACAGGGTGAATGAAAGTAACTTTAAAATCTCCCATCATTCTGAGCACCGCTATCAGGTCGTGTTCGTTTTAGATGGAACCATACGGTATACAGTGGGAAACAATATGTATACTCTGACAAGGGGAAGCATGATTGTTTTGAATACTTTGGAGAGTCACAGTCTTGAAGTGCTTCAATATCCCTACGAGAGATATATCCTGCAGATCGACCCCTCCTTTTTTCAGATGGAAGTAAAATATCCTGAAATTATTTCTATTTTTATCAGGAGACCTCCAGGGTTCTCTCATATGTTTACGTTGCCTGAGAGTATCTGGAAGTACTCATTCGGCTGTCTTGATGAGATGTGTGTGGAGTACGGGGAGAAAAAGGTATACTGGGAAATGATGGTTGGAAGTAACTTAAGAAGAATGTTTGTAACAATATTCCGCGCCTGTTCTTCCTCTTTTTATACTGGGAAGATTGATGCAGGAACTGCGTTGGCTTTTAAGATACAGAATTTCCTGGATCACAATTACACGGAGAATCTGACAATAGATGCCATTGCAGCAAGATTCTTTTTAAACCGCCATTATCTGTCTCATGTATTTAAAGATATGACCGGATATGGATTGATGGAATACGTGATTTTTCTGCGAATGAATAAAGCAAAGGTTCTGCTGACCCAGACAAATGAAAGTGTCTCCGTTATTGCTTCCAAATGCGGATACACCGATTTCACACATTTTTCAAAACAGTTTCGTAAGAATGAGAGCTGTTCCCCTACGGTCTTCCGCAAAAAGTGGAAGGAAAACAATGGAAAGGAGTGATTTGCCATGGCGGATCATGAAGTATTTAAATTTCAGTCACTGGAGGAGCTTCAGGCAAAAGCGAAGCAGCTATGCGCCGAAGTGACATTCAGTAAAGATATATCTCGGTTGTTAAAACCTCAAAAAGCAGGAAGCAAGACAGCGCCTAATTCGATGGCCGTACTTCCGATGGAAGGATGCGATTCTAATAATGATGGTTCTCCCAGTGAACTGGTGGAGCGCCGTTATGTAAGATTCGCTTCCGGCGGAGCGGGACTGCTCTGGTGGGAGGCCTGCGCTGTTGTGCCGGAAGGGAGAGCAAACCCTAATCAGATGATGTTAACGGCTTCCAATGTAGGCAGGTTTAAGGAGCTTTTAAAAAAGACCAATCAGGCAGCTGCTGACTCTAACGGCTCTGCCCATAAACCTCTTAATATTTTGCAGCTGACACATTCCGGACGCTACAGCCGACCGGAAGGACATCAGAGCCGTGCGATTATCCCCCAGCATGATCCATATCTGGATCCCCGCAGCGGAGTCGCTCCTGACAGTCTGCTGGTAACGGATGAATACCTTGATGCATTGACAGAGCGGTATGTTCAAAGCGCGCTGCTGGCCAGAGAGGCCGGATTTGATGGAGTTGATATCAAAAGCTGTCACAGGTATCTTCTGAGTGAGCTTCTTGCCAGCCATACAAGAGAAGGAAAGTATGGAGGAAGCTTTGAGAACCGTAGCCGTTTTCTTCTTAATACCGTGCGGGCTGTCAGAAAGGCAGCAGGCTCGGATTTTATCGTTGCATGCCGGTTTAATGTGTTTGATGCCCATCCTTACCCATATGGATTTGGTTGTGGTAAGGAAGATATGTGGAGTTTTGATCCTGAAGAGCCGATGACCCTGGTGAGGAGGCTGTGTGAGGAAGGCATAGATCTTTTGAGCAACTCCGCAGGTAATCCTTATTATATTTATCCGCAGGTAACCCGCCCATTTGATCAGTCCAGCAAAGGGATTCCCATTCCGGAGGAGCATCAGCTGACCAGCATAGCCCGTCTTTTCGATTTTACCCGTCAGATTCAGAAAGTGGCAGGAGATATTCCGGTTGTGGGCAACGGATACAGCTGGCTCAGGCAGTTCGCTCCCTATGCAGGCGCAGCGAACCTGGCTGAAGGAAGCTGCCGCTTTGTGGGACTGGGGCGCAGCAGTTTTGCATACCCGGATGCTCCTCTTGATTTAATAACAAAAGGATTTATGGAGCCGAAAAAATGCTGTATAACCTGTTCCAAATGCACTCAGATTATGCGTGATCATGGAATGACAGGCTGTGTAATCAAAGACAGTGATATATATGTACCGCTGTATCGAAAAGCAGAAGCAGATGCGGCATTAAGGGAAAAAAGCTTTCAATAAAAAATAGCAGTCGAAAGGAATGATAAAAATCATGAAGAAGACAGCAGTCATAACAGGCGGCAGCCGCGGAATCGGCTATGCCATTTCAAAACGCCTCGGACAGGATGGCTTTCATATAGTTATTATGGACATGAACGCTGCGGAAGATTATAAGGAAGATCTTCAGGCACTTGAGGATTTGGGAATCGAATATCTATATGTGCAGGGAAACATCTGCAGTGCGGCTGACCGTCAGAAGCTGATAGAAGAATCGGTAGGAAGATTCGGAGGAATCCATGTTCTTGTTAATAATGCCGGAGTGGCGCCGAGTGTGCGCGCTGATCTGCTGGAAATGTCAGAGGATAGCTTTGACAGAGTGGTGGGAATCAATACAAAAGGAAATATGTTTCTTACCCAGGCAGTAGCAAAGCAGATGATAACTCAGCCATTGGAGGAGAAAAAGAGGGGTACCATAATCAATATCTCATCCTGCTCTGCCGTAGTATCCTCTACGGGAAGGGGAGAATATTGCGTATCCAAGGCAGGAGTCTCCATGCTGACAACTCTTTATGCTGACAGGCTGGCAAAGGAAGGAATTCTGGTTAATGAAGTCCGTCCTGGAGTCATTGCAACAGACATGACTGCCACAGTAGAAGAAAAGTATAACAGAATGTTTGAAAACGGAGTATTCCCCATTGCCAGATGGGGAACACCGGAAGACATTGCGGGGGCTGTTTCAGCTTTGGCAGGAGATGATTTTCTTTATACAACCGGCAGCTACATAGACGTTGACGGCGGATTCCATATCCAGAGATTATAGTTTATCAGGAGGTGCTATGAACAGACAAACAATTTCTGTTTCAGGATATAACCTGGAGCTTTATACGTACAATACTGTTGTGGTAGGAACCGGAGCTGCAGGGCTTAACGGGGCAGACCGGCTGTATGAATACGGGCAGACGGATATAGCCATTGTAACAGAGGGAATTAATACAGGAACCAGCCGTAATACAGGAAGTGACAAACAGACATATTATAAGCTGACGCTCTCTGGCGGCGACCCGGACAGTGTCAGGGAAATGGCTGAGACACTTTTTGAAGGCCAATGTGTGGATGGAGATATTGCATTATGCGAGGCCGCTCTTTCTGCTCAGGGATTTTTGCGGCTGGTGGAGCTTGGTGTTCCATTTCCGCATAACCGATACGGAGAATATATTGGCTATAAGACGGATCATGATCCCCGCCGCCGCGCTACCAGTGTGGGTCCGTATACCAGCAAGCTGATGACAGAGTGTCTGGAGAAGTCCGTTACCAGTAAAGGAATAAAGATATTTGACGGTCTTCAGGTTGTGCGTATTCTTTCAGATGGAGAAAAGGCATATGGTCTTCTTTGTCTGGATCGTTTTCATGCAGAGGACGAAAAGAAGCGGTTTGTGGCATTTCACTGTAAAAATATCCTGTGGGCGACGGGAGGACCGGCTGGAATGTATGAAGACAGTGCATATCCCTTTGGGCATTACGGTGCCGCAGGAACTGCTTTCCGGGCCGGAGCTGTGGGAAAAAATTTAACAGAGTGGCAATATGGCCTGGCTTCGGTAAAACCCAGATGGAATGTTTCAGGTACTTATATGCAGGTGCTTCCCCGCTTTATTTCAACATGGGAAGATGGTTCCGATGAGAGGGAATTCCTGTTTGACTTTTTTACCGATATGGGAGATTTACTTTCGAAAGTATTTTTAAAGGGATATCAATGGCCTTTCGATGTGCGCAAAGTGGAGCAGGGAAGTTCAATTATAGATGTCCTGGTTTATCTGGAACGCAAAAAAGGACGCAGGGTATATCTGGATTTCAGATCCAACCCCGGAGAGGGAAACCTGGACTTTTCTTTGCTGTCAGAGGAAGCTTTTGAGTATCTGAATAAAGCAGGTGCATGTTTTGGAACACCGTTAGAACGTTTGCTTCATATGAACGGACCGGCAGTAAGCTTTTACAGGGAAAAAGGAGTAGATCTGTCCGAAAGTCCATTGGAAATAGCATTATGTGCCCAGCATAACAATGGAGGATTGGGAATTGATGCATGGTGGCAGACCAATATAAAGGGATTGTTTGCAGCAGGTGAAGCAGCAGCCAGCCATGGAGTTTACCGCCCGGGCGGAAGTGCTCTGAATGCAGGACAGGTTGGCTCCGCCCGGGCAGCCCAGTATATTGCAGCCAAATGCATGGGCGAGCCGGAAGAAACAGAATTTTTCCCTTTACTGGAAGAAGCTTTTCTGGAAGTGGCAGATGTGTGCAATGCTGTTCTGTCTGATGATGGACAGGAAGAAAATATTATGAAAGTCTGGAAAGAGGCAACTACGGCAATGAGTACTTCCGGAGCGGCTATACGCAGCCTGACAGGTCTGAAACTGCTGATCGGACAGGTAGAGAAGGTACGTGCCTCCGTTAAAGCTGACGTGCGGATATCCACTCCTCATAATTTAATACGTGTATTCAGGCTTCTTGATATTCTTCTCTCTCAGCAGGTATATCTTTCTTCTATGCTGAATTACATGGAACATGGGGGCAAAAGCAGAGGAAGTGCCCTTTATACTGACCTCAATGGTATGCGTCCATTTCAGCAGCTTCCAGAAGAATTTACATATACTCTGGCTGATGGCTCGGAAGGCAGCCTTGTTCAGGAGGTTTTATGGAAGAAAGGTGTTTGCGAGTTTGACTGGCGAAAGGTGAGAGAAATACCGGAGGAAGAAGATTTTTTTGAAAATGTCTGGAGGGAATACCGGAAAACAGGAAACATCTATTAATGAGCATATAACAGCGTGCTGCAAAACTATTTTTTCATATAGTTTTGCAGCACGTTCTTTATTTAAACACATCTCATGATACATCCTTTTATTTCCACTATTAATCGAACATACATTCGGTTACCATATACTCAGAGGTGAGCATATGAAACAGGTTATTTTTCATATCGATGTAAATTCTGCGTTTTTAAGCTGGGAAGCGGTTTATCGTTTAAAGCATCTTTCCGGCAATCTGGATTTGCGGCTGGTGCC
>JAQSYE010000186.1 GCA_029256305.1 Lacrimispora sp.
AAACAGAAAAGAAAAATTATCATAAAAATTCTTCATTAATGCGGTAACATGCTGCTCGTATACTGGGCAGGCAAAGATTACGATATCGCAATCCATCATTTTCTCAAGTAATAAACCAGTAACCTGATTATGGGGACAATACTGTTCTCCTTTTGTATAACATAAGAGACAGCTTTTGCAAAAGCCTAAATCAATATCTTTGAGAAATACATACTCTACCTGGGTTTCGTTGGTCCTGTTGAAACTTTTTTCTATCATTTCAATTGTTTTGAAACAATCGCCATTTTTTCTTGGGCTTCCGATAATTGCTGTAATTTTCATAATTCTACCTCCAGAATATTTTTTACTGTACCTATGATACAGCAGCTTGGAGATGATTAAATCAGTAAAAAGTATGAATTATACCTCTTTTCTCGGCTTCGAC
The DNA here is from genome assembly GCA_029256305.1 of Lacrimispora sp. Classification (GTDB taxonomy): domain Bacteria; phylum Bacillota; class Clostridia; order Lachnospirales; family Lachnospiraceae; genus Lacrimispora. Next base: position 425 of record JAQSYE010000186.1, read on the forward strand.
TACTGCTTTTGAGCGACTATTTACTTCCAGCTTGGTAAATAGATTCAGTACATGGCTCTTAACTGTACTGACTGAGATAAACAAAGATTGCGCTATTTCTACGTTACTGGCCCCGGCACTAATCAGCTTTAATACTTCCAGTTCTCTTTTAGTCAAAACCGGATTCTCCTTAACTGCTTTCTGAGATCTATCATCAAAAAATATTAAAATATTTTTGGCATACAATATGCTCCGACTATCAGAAATGGTATTATCCATGTTCAGGAATTCGTTCAGCATGGATTGCATTCTGGCTCCATAATTAATAAATAATCTTAAATAATTCTCTCGCGAGCATTTGATCAGCGCCTTATGTAACTCTGCAAAAGCAGCTTTTGATTTTGATGTATTTAGCAATGCGTCTGATTTTAGTATTTCTAACTGTACTTCATAAAGACTGCCAATACCGTCAAGTTTTAATATTTCATCAATACAAAGAAGGGCATTTGCATATTCCTTTCTTTTAACCAGTATTTCGGCAAGCAGAACATAATCATGAAGATTATATTTTTTTAAATAATCTGTAAGGGACAAATGATATTGTTCAATAAAATCTTCTGCCTTTTCTATTTGCCCCATATCCAGAAAAATTCTTGCCTGGCAGTATTCAATATGTCTTTTAAAACCATAAGTGTTTTCTTTTTCAGACAAAATCAGTGCTTTATTAATTACTTCGAAGGCCTTACGGTCGCTGCCTTTGGCTAATAAAGACCGTGCTTTTATTACATAGCAATTATTTTTTATATCAAAAATGCCTCCCTGTTCAAACATTTCGATTGCTTTATCTGAATACTCAGCAGCGTGTTCTATATCGTTTTTAAGATAGAATATCTCTGATAATCCGGAGAAAATAATTCCTAATAATGGAATCGAATTTCCACCTTTTTCTTTTAAATAATTTTCCGCTTCCTGGTATAGTACTTCTGCCTCTCTAAGTCTGCCCTGGCATGTCAGCATCATGCCCAGTCCTCCCCAGGAATAAGCGGCTGAGTACAAATTCTCTATTTTAATACTGGCAGTAAGTGCTTTTGAGTAATATTCTTCTGCCTCCAAAACATCTCCATGAACAATATATGTAGTTGCAATGCTCATTAAAGCTGCAGCATAATTGGGGTTAAACTGATCCACCAGCTCCATGGCGCTTTTTAACATCTGAATACTTTCTTCTAGATGATCCATTTTAATAAATGCTTTTGCAATAAGAAACTCCCCTTTAACGGCTAACTGTTCCTCCGGTGCGGTACACTTTAATTCTTTTTCAATCAGATCCAGATAATAGCTGGCATCACTGACTTTATGTCTGGATAAATAAATCCATACATAATCCAGCATTAATCGTATATTCTTAAATACAAATTGTGCCGGAATACATTCGATCCATTTTTCAATTACCGTAATCTGACCCTGATAGATAAGAGGGCTGCTGATCTGTTCGATTAAATGTATTGCCTTATCATAGCGTTGTGCCTTCAGATAAGAGGTACAGGCCTCTTGAATATGTCCTTTTGTTTCGTACCAATGTCCTGCCTTCCAATAGATATCTTTTACAAACTCAGGCTGCTTTTCTTTTGCTTTTTTCCTCAAAAAGGCGGCGAAAAGACTATGATATCGATACCATTGATCCTTTTGATCGAGACAGGAGATAAAGAGATTCATCTCAAGCACCTGTTTTAACAGTTCATCACTATTTTCCATATCAGTCACAGCCTGACACAGCTCACAGGAAAATGCATTTAACAGCGATGTTTTTATCAGAAACTCATAGACATCGGCAGATTGGCTGTTTAAGATGTCTTCTATAAAATAATCAGGGAAATTGGATTGAAACATCATTGCCTGCTTATTATTTATTGATTCTATGCCCTTACGCTTACAGAATAAAGCAGTAATCTGAAGCCCTACCGGCCAACCTTCAGTTAATTCATACAGTTGAATTAACTCCTCTTGTGTAACCTTTAATTCCATGATTTCATTTAGATAAGCGGTTGCTTCACTTTTAGTGAATTTCAACTCCTCCGGCCCGATTTCAATGATACGATTGAAGTGTTCTATTCCTGATAACTGGGATAATAAGCGAAGGCGGCTGGTAATAATTAAATGCAAATTATCAGGCATGTGATTAATGAAAAATTTCAACTCATTTAGAATCTGTTTGTTTTTTATCACATGCAGATCATCAACTATAAAAAGAAATTTTTTCTTTTTCTCCAGTATCTCATTAATCAGTACTGTAATAATTGTTTCTATACCGCCGATTCGGGAGGTGTTTAATAGACTGAATGACTTTTCGCCGATGTCTGGTATTGCTGATTTAATTGCAGAAATAAAATAAATCCAAAAACGGTTCTCTTCATTGTCTTCTGCCTCCAACGTGAGCCATGCTACAGATATTGATCTTTTTTTATGCATTGTAATCCACGAGCTTAACAGAGTCGTCTTTCCAAATCCGGCTGGTGCACTGATAAAGGTCAGTCTGGTGTCTAATGCGTCATCCAGTATACAAAAAAGATGCTCTCTCGTTATGGCTTTCTGGCGGTAAATATGATTGATACTGAATTTGGTTTCCAGAAGATCAATATGTTTCTCCATAATATGCTCCTTGCCTGCTAAAGTTCTAGTCATTACAGATTATACCATATATGGAAGGCAGATATGATGAAAGAAATATGGCGGTCGCTTTCGTCATAAGACTATGTTAATAATATCTTTTTCCGTGATGCAATGATGGTAAAATCAATTTGGTTATTAAGTGATTTTGTTGATTGATATTGTTTTGTGGATAGTAAATTAATAAAATCACCATTATGATAAAATACAAGGTAAAAAAATGCAAAAACAACATAAAATAAACAATAAAACAACTTGAAACAAAAATAAATCAATAAAAATAAATAAAAATATTGAAAAAGCAAAAATAATGTGCTACAATTTCCACATAAAGGACATATCGGGGTGTGTCCGGAGTAAAAAACTATATTTTTTTATTTGAAGGAGGTTTATTTTATGAAAAAGGGGTTAGCAATGGTTCTTGCAGCAGCGTTGGTTCTTTCGGCAACGGGATGCGGCAGTGGGACAACAGCAGCAACTACGGCTGCACAAACAGAGAAAAAAACAGAAGCTTCAAAAACAGAAGAAACCACAACAGCAGCACAGAAGGTAGCAGAAGCGCAGGCTGCAGGTTCTTTAAAGGGTAAGAAAGTCGCAGTTGTCAGAAATTTAGCTGCCGGCGATCATACACAGCAATTCCTCGATGGCTGTGTATCAGAAGGCAAGAAATTTGGGTGGACTGTAGATACGTTTGTTACGGATGGGGATGATGCAAAAACACAGGAGACCGTAGCACAGGTGATTGCAAAAGGTTATGACGGTCTGATTGTATCTCACGGACAGCTTTCTTATTCTTACGATATGTTAAAGCCTGCGAGAGATAAGGGAATGGCAGTTGTGACGTTTGATACAATGCCTTTTAAGGGCGGCGATGCAAACGGTCTTCTTCTGGAAGGTGTAACCTCAACCGCTCAGAATGATCAGGCACTTGCAGATCTTTCACTGGGCTATATGATGAAGGAATTTGAGGCAAAGGGAGGCAAATACCCCATGAAGGTGTTGAAAACATTTATGGGCCCTGGCGTTCCTCCTCTGGACAGGCGTAACGAGATTTATACCAAACTGGAAGATGAAGGAAAGATTAAGACTCTGGAGATCATTGCACCTTCCGATTCTGCCAATGCAAGAGGGGATATGACCAATAAGGCAGCAGCCATTCTGCCTAAGTATCCGGAAGGATCCGTGGATGCAATCTGGGGATGCTATGATGAGCTTGCCAAGGGCGTTTTGCAGGCACTCAATGATGCGGGCAGAACTGATATTCCCATGTATACCATTGATGTATCCAATGATGATATCCAGCTGATGGTTAAGAATCCTCAGGTGTGGAAATCGACTGCGGCAGTCGATCCAAAGCTGATTGGAATTGTGGATACCCGTCTTCTCGCTCTTAAATTATTAGGAGCAGAGACTCCAAATTATTTTGACTTAAATGCCAGCAACATTGTAACAACACAGCTGAGTGCACAGACCACCATGGGTGATCTTGGCAAGATTATAGATGGCTGGGGCGATGCGAAAGATCCAAAAGGAGCCCTGTACACCGATTTAATTCAAGGGCTTTATGTGGAATAAAGGGATTCGTTTTCTATTCATTACATAGGTAAGGAAGAGACGTCATGAACGAGATAAAGCTTGAAATGAAGGATATATCCATAGAGTTTCCAGGGGTCAAGGCTCTGGATGGAGTTGATTTTAGTTTGACAAGTGGCAGCATTCATGCGCTCGTTGGAGCCAATGGTGCCGGCAAGTCCACACTGATGAAAGTGCTTGCCGGTGTTAACACACATTATACGGGACAAATAAGTGTCGGAGGGGAACCGGTTGAAATCCGGTGCCCCAAAGATGCAAAAAATCTGGGAATAGAAATCGTGTTTCAGGAAGTAGACACAGCCTTAATCCCATATCTGACTGTAGCTGAAAATGTGATGTTTAACACCCTGGTCAATAAAATGGGGAAAAAACAGATTGTACATTGGAATGAAATCAAACGGGCGGCAAAAGCAGTACTTGAAAAGTTAAATGTGTCAGTCGATATTAATAAACCGGTATCTGCGCTGACACTTGCACAAAAGCAGATGGTTTTAATTGCACGGTGTGTGGTGGAAAAGTGCCGTTTTCTCATACTGGATGAACCCACAGCACCCCTTTCTAATTCCGAGACACTGGAATTGTTCCGGGTTGTACGGGAATTAGCCAAAGAGAATGTTGGTGTGGTATTTATCTCTCACCGGCTCAGTGAGCTGTATGAGATCTGTGAAAGCATAACCATCATGAGAGACGGTATGCTGGTGACGAACTTACCTCTTACAAAGGAACTGGAGGTAAATACCCTGGTGGAATATATGCTGGGACGTTGCTATGAGGATAATTATATTAAAAAAGCATGTAAAATCGGAGAACCGCTCCTTGAAATAGAGGATCTTACTGAGAAAGACGGCAAGGTGAAGAATATAACCATTACTGTATGCGAAGGGGAAATCGTAGGTGTGGCAGGTTTGGTAGGAGCCGGTAAGACGGAATTGTGCAAGACTTTATTTTCTGCCTATCAGCATAAAAGCGGTACCATAAAGCTCCGGGGAAAAGTAATCCGTGCAAAAGGTCCCACGCAGGCGGTAAAAAACGGTCTCGCTCTGGTTCCGGAGGAACGCAGGAAGGAAGGCGTTCTGATCTCAGATTCTGTAGTATCCAACATATCCGTGGCGGCGATGGAAAAGTATACCAACAAACTGTCTGTAGTCAATAAAAAACGGGAAAAAGAGGATGCAAGAAGCATGATCCGTGATCTTGGGATCAAGACGCCGTCTGAAAACCAGGTGGTATCTCTTTTATCCGGAGGAAACCAGCAAAAGGTAGTAGTTGGCAAGTGGCTGAATAAAGATTCGGAAGTTTATATTTTTGATGAGCCCACAAAGGGAATTGATGTAGGTGCCAAACAGGATATGTATGAGCTGATTGAAGGCCTTGCTGCCAGAGGAAAAGGCATTATCTATGCAACCTGCGAATTTCAGGAAGTATTAAGTATCTGCGACCGGATTTATGTCATGTATGACGGAGAGATTATCAGGGAGCTGAAAGCAGCAGATACGGATGAGAAGGAACTGCTTTATTATTCGACAGGAGGTAAATGATATGTCTGGAGTAGAGAAGGTAAAGAAGAAAGGTAGTTTAGGGGATTTTGTAACAAAATGGGGTACGATTGCAACAATGGTAATCCTGTTTATTCTGTTTACGTTTGGAAACTGGAGTAAGGAAACGGGATCAAGCATGTTTCTGACTCAATCCAATATGATCACAATTTTACGGGCCGTGTCGATTACCACAATTATTGCCGTTGGACTTACATTTGCACTGGCGGTAAATGGTATGGATCTTTCCATAGGAGCTACGGCACAGCTGGCAAATGTATTTGTAATGACATGTTTTGTATGGCATAACATCAACATCGGTATTTCAGTGCTCCTCACAGTTGTTATCTGTTTAAGCGTTGCGGTGATTAACAGCATTCTGATTGTAAAATTTAAGATACCGGATATGGTTGCAGCACTTTCCGTTATGTTTATGTATCAGGGCGTTTCCATGACCTATTCAAAGGGCGGAGCCATTACGGAACGCATGACAAGAGCTGATGGAACACAGGCACCGGGTCTTGTTCCGGAGGCATTCCGGGCTTTGGGAAAAGAGCCGTGGCTGATCATCATCATGATTTGTGTGGTACTGTTTGCATATTTCTTTCTGAATTTTACAAAGCATGGCAGATATATGTATGCAGTAGGAGGTAATCCTGAGGCAGCCGAGCTTTCGGGAATTCCTGTGGCAAGGTATAAGATTCTGGCCTATTTTCTGTCAGCGACCTTTGCTTCCATTGGCGGCATCTGTCTGGCAGCCCGTGTGGGAACGGCCCAGATCTCTGCCGGAGATGCATATTTAATGCCATCTGTATGTGCAGCTTATATTGGCTTTTCTGTATTAGGGGCTGGTAAGGCCAATGCATTTGGAACGTTTGCAGGGGCGGTTTTAGTGGGTATGCTGGAAAATGGACTTATCATGATGTCCGTTCCGTATTATGCAATGAATATAATTAAGGGCGCAGTTCTGGCGATTGCACTTGCTATGACCTATGCCAGCGGAAAAACAAAGAATGCAAACTAAGCAGCAGATTATAAAATGAACGGGGAAGGTGACAAAAATGTCTAAATATGACAGTTATTTTTTAATGAAGGCACCAGAAGTTCCAGATTATGTACGGGAAAAGCTTTCCTATTTTGACAAAGAAGCCGAGCTGGAATGTAAGGAAATTGGTGACGGAAATTTAAACTATGTATTTCGTGTAAAGGATAGAAAGAGCGGAAAAACAATTATCGTGAAACAGGCAGGAGAGGCGCTCAGAATCTCTGCTGACATGCTTATTTCCACGGACAGAGGGAGAATTGAAGCTAAGATTCTGGGAATTCAGGAGATGTATGCGCCGGGACTGGTTCCTAAGGTTTATCTTTATGATGGTGTTATGTGTGCCATGATTATGGAGGATATGACCGGTCATACCATGATGCGAACCGGCCTGATTAATCATGAAATTTACCCTCTGTTTGCAGAGCATGTGACCACATTTATGGTAAATTCCCTTCTGCGGACGACGGATGTAGTGATGGGGCATAAAGAAAAAAAGGAGCTGGTTAAGAGCTTTATTAATCCGGATTTATGTGAGATCAGCGAAGATCTGGTGTACAGCGAACCTTTTATTGACTATAACCACAGGAACAATGTGTTCTTACCCAATCAGGAATTTGTAAGGGAAGAACTCTATGAGGATCAGGCACTGCATTTAGAAGCTGCAAAACTGAAATTTGAATTTATGAATCATGCACAGTCACTGATTCATGGAGATTTGCATACAGGATCTGTATTTATTAATAAGGAGCATACGTTCATTTTTGATCCGGAATTCGCATTTTTTGGACC
>JAQSYE010000187.1 GCA_029256305.1 Lacrimispora sp.
ACCTTTAACTGCGCGAGAGGAACGAGAGTGTCTGGAACGATACCAGGAAGGGGATCAGGAGGCGAGAGCCACACTCATCGAGCGTAATATGCGTCTTGTGGCCCATGTGGCAAAGAAGTATCAGAATACAGACTATGATATGGAAGATCTCCTATCAGTAGGGACTATCGGGTTAATCAAGGCTGTTAATACCTTTCATCCGGACAGAGGATCAAGGCTGGCCACTTATGCGGCGAAATGTGTGGAGAATGATATACTATCATAACGGCTTTTACAGCCCATTATGCCAGCTTCTGTATTGAGCAGGTGAAATTCCCATATTTCTTCTGAAAACCTTTGAGAAATAGTTGCTGTTAGAATATCCGCATTCAGCTGCAATTGCCTCAAGACCCATTGACGTATTCAGAAGAAGGGATAATGCGTATTCCAGGCGAAGACGGGTTAAATACTTTATGGGAGAGAGCCCTGTCTGTAAATGAAACTGCCTGGTTAAATGAGGAAGGCTCACATCAAGTTCCCGGCACATCTGGGACAGCCCTATTTGATATTTATAATTTGTCTGCATCCACTTTGTGGCATCTTCCACACAGGCATTTTTGACTGATTTTAATGGCGTTTCCAGTTCTTTCATAAGCAGGGTCAGAAATTGGTATAAAAAGATTCCGCTGTCGTAGCGTCCGTATTTCTTCCCTGATTTTACAGCCTGGAATTCCTCTAAAAACAGTAAGACGGCCTGACTTGTATTGGGTATGGAAAAAGTTTTTCCCGCCAGGGTATGTATCCGCTGAAAAAAATAATCCCCCATCTCGCCGTCAAAATGGATGTAAAAGTATTTCCATGAATTATTTTCAGCCAGATAATATCTGCTGCGATCCGGAAATGTGATAAAAAAAGTATCTCCAGGAGAAAGATTATAAGTCTGGCCCTCTGCTTCAAACACTCCCGTCCCATCTAACGTGTACTGAAGCAGATAACCCGAATAACCGTTGCGATTATTATTTTGAAAATCATAGGCTTCATTTCTTCGTTGTTCCATTCCAAAATCCAGGAGAAACAGTGGAGCATTCCATTGTCTGTCAATATCGAGAAAACCAAATGTCTGGCAAGATTCGTTTATCAAAAAATTACCCTCCATGTATCGTGTTCTTACTCTTGTAATAGATTATCCAGTTGTTATAATGATATCAGATTTATCAATAAATTACCAGGAAAGGATATTGAATGAACGGATATTTATCATCAGGAAACCCGCCTATGGGATGGAATAGCTATGACTATTATGATACGTCAGTAACAGAACATGAGGTTCGGGAGAATGCTGAATATATGGCGCAGAATTTAAAAGAATATGGCTGGGAATATATCGTGGTTGATATCCAGTGGTATGCCCACAATGCCGGAACCAAACGACAGGAGTGCCAGTATATCCCCTTTGGACAGGTGGAGATAGACGAGTATTCCAGACTCTGGCCGTGTCCGGTGCGTTTTCCATCTTCTGTGGGTGGTCATGGTTTTAAGCCCCTGGCTGATGATATCCATGGGCTGGGTTTAAAATTCGGAATTCACATAATGAGAGGAATCCCCCGTATTGCAGCTCATAACGGCATGAAAATATGGGATACAGATAGGGCGGCCGATATGATTTCAGATCCCTATTCCATCTGCTCCTGGAACCCGGATATGTATGGCGTGAACCCGGAGGCAGAGGGGGCACAGGCATATTACGATTCTATTTTCCAGCTATATGCAAAATGGGGTGTGGATTTCATTAAATGCGATGATATCTGCCGCATGGATGCAGCGTCCGCAAAAGAAGAGATACGTATGCTTCATGAAGCAATTAATAAAAGCGGAAGACAGATGGTACTTAGCCTTTCACCAGGTCCGGCACGGCTGAAAGAGGCATGGCACTATGAGACTTACGCAAATATGTGGCGGATTACCGATGATTTTTGGGATGACTGGAATTTGCTGAAGCAGATGTTTGAGCGATGTGAGCATTGGCAGAACCATGTAGGGGAAGGAAACTATCCGGATTGTGATATGCTTCCTGTTGGTATGTTAGGGAAAGGCTTTGGAGAGGAAAGGCCGACCCGGTTTACCAGGGATGAACAGATTACAATGATGACACTGTGGTGCATATTCCGGTCCCCTTTGATGATTGGAGCGGAGCTTACCCGGTTGGATGAATGGACAAAAACGCTGCTTACAAATCAGGAAGTACTAGCGCTGCTCAGTGATGACTGCAAAGCAACTCAGCTTGCCCGGGACGGGGAACAGTGCATCTGGCATAGCAGGAACCAAAAGAGTGGTTCTCATTATCTGGCTGTCTTCAACTTCTTAGAAGAAGAAAGAGAAATTGTTATTTTAGCCAGTCTCCTGAATAAAGAGGAGTTGACAGGCATTTGCTTGAAAGAACTTTGGACAGGTGAAACATTCACTTGCACATCAAAAGACCTGGTGTTAAAGGTACCCGGGCATGGGGCAAGGCTTTGCAGTTTTTAGGAAGACTGGTTTTAAAAGACATGGGAGTGTGAATATTCCCATGTCTTTTTCATATATTTTTAAAAATAGGACAGGGAGGGATGAGTAACGAAACTGATTGCTGTTGGCAGCCGGCTGATGAAGGATGACGGGATTGGACTTTTAGTCGCAGAAGAACTTGAAAGACGGTTCCTTAGCTCGGAACTTGAAATAACCTATGGAGAAACGGATAGTGAGGCGTGTTTTTACTCTCTGAGTCCCGATGATTTTATACTGATTTTAGATGCCATGTCATCTGGGGACCGGCCGGGTACTGTTAAATTATTTTCCTTAGAGGAAATCATGGAACGGATATCCAATCCGGCTATGCAGCATGATATGAGCTTTCTTGATATGATAAGACTGTACCGGTGTTCTGTGAGAGGATACTTAATTGGAATTGAAGCCGCAATCATTGCGCCAGGCCTTGAGTTAAGCACTGTGTTAAAAAGGCAGTTTCCACACATATGCAGAAAAACAGAAGATATTATAAGAGACATTTTGCTGGAAGAAGCAAAAAGATAAGTAAGAAATGAATCGGATATTTAAATTGGGCTTAAAAACCAGGCTTGCACATATATTCTAACAGATTAACCGTAAAAAAGTTAAATAGAAATGGATAAGGAGGTTATATTATGGATATCGATTTGCTCATGACGTATCTTGGCAGCAGTTTAAAGAGATTAAATGCCGATGTGGAAAAGCTTCGCTCCAATCAATACAACAGCAATGATGTGCTGGATCACTTAAGCAGTGAATTAATTATGCTTCAAAATCATGTTTACTATTTCGGACAATTAAGCCAGATGCAGGTGAATGGGTTAACTGCCAGTCAGATGAATGATCAGGCAGGAGGCGAAGAGGCAGGACCAACAGGGGGAGCAACGGGTCCTGCAGCAGGGGTAACAGGACCGACAGAAGGCGCGCCAGGCGGTCCAACAGGGGGAGCGACGGGCGGACCAACCGGTACAGCGCAGCCCGGAGAAGGTACTCAGCCAGCGCCTCTGACCTATTTTACCCGGGAACAACTGGCGCAATATGATGGGAAAAATGGAGCACCTGCTTATGTTGCAGTTGATGGAGTGGTTTATAATGTCACCAATAACCGCTTATGGGCAGGAGGCAATCATTTCTGGGGGCTTTCAGCAGGCAGGGATTTAAGTGTGGATTTTGCTTCCTGTCATCCGGGAGCTATGGTGTTAAGTGTGCTGCCGGTCGTAGGATATCTGATTCAGGAATAGGAGGAATGATAACCGTTGGAGAGAAAGCATGCATTATGTCCTTTTCAAGAGCTTAAATGGAAGGAAACCACACAGCTGGTATCCAGAGCCATGGAAGAAATCGAAAATAGCAAACGTTCAAAACCCAATCTGGTCTGGCTGGAGTTAAATGGGTGTACAGGGAATACCATTTCCATGATGGATGGTCAGGATCCGGATTTCCAGTATCTTTTGACACAGATGACAAACTTTATCTACAGCAACAGCCTGCTTGCAGCCCAGGGTGCCCAGGCTATGGATCAGCTGTTTGATATAATTGGGGACGAATACATACTTGCAGTGGAGGGTGCTGTCTCAAGAAAGGACAATGGACTCTATCATATCATCGGACGTCATGAGGGAAGAGAGATAACAGGCCTTGAAGCAGCAATCCGCCTGGGAGAACGTGCTACCCACATTATTTCGGTTGGAGACTGTGCATCTTACGGTGGTGTATCGGCAGCAAGACCTAATCCGGCGGACTGTACTGGAATTTCAGATGTTGTCAACCGGAAAGTAATTAAGCTTACCGGCTGTCCCTGCCATCCGGACTGGTTTATGGGAACAGTAGCTTATTTAATTCTGTATGGGGAACCGCCTTTAGACGACACGGACCGGCCGTTGATGTTCTATGGTATAACAATTCACGACCGCTGTCCCAGGAGATCCTATTATGATTCCGGGATTTTTGCAACAAAGCTGGGGGAAGAAACGTGTATGTTCATGCTGGGGTGCCGGGGGCCTGTAACACAGATAGACTGCCCTATCCGCAAATGGAATGGGCACGTAAACTGGCCGATTGGAGATGATACGCCCTGTATTGGCTGTGCCCAGTTTGGATTTCCGGATGCCATGGAGCCATTCATTACTTATGATACCATGAGGAAGGAGTAATATGGCGGAGACAATTGTCATAAATCCAGTTACAAGAATTAACGGATTTATGGAAATAGTAGCAGAAATCGGAAAAAATACTGTAACCGATGCACGGACAAAAGGGATGATGTTTCGGGGATTTGAAAAAATGCTGACAGGCAGAGGGCCTTTGGATGCGGTATATTTTACACAACGTATCTGCGGAATCTGTTCTACCGCCCATTCGATGGCAGCCTCTCTTGCTCTTGAAGAGGCTCTTGGAATTGTGCCTTCCGAGCAGGGAAGATATTTAAGGGATCTTCTTCATGCATGTGAATTTCTGCAGAATCATTTAAGGCATCTCTATCAGTATACGCTTCCGGACTATGTCAAGCTGCCGGAAGGCTACCCCCTTTTTAAAACAGATCACAATGATTACCGATTACCTGCTGAGGTTAATGAACGCATGGTAAATGATTATTTTGAGTCATTGGAATATAGCAAGAATGCACATAAAATGTTGGCGATTCTGGGAGGAAAAGCACCTCATAATCACGGCGTATTTATAGGCGGAATTACGTCACCTATAACGGTTGATATGATTATTGCCATCAAATCCATATTATTTGGGATTGAAAAGTTTATTACTGAAAAAATGCTGCCGGATGTATATGAAATAGCGGCTTATTATTCGGAGTATTATCATTTTGGAGGTGGCTATGGTAATCTTTTAACTTATGGCTGCTTTCAACATTACAAGGAACTTGGGACCTTATATGTAGATCCATATATTTACACAAATGAGCAGTATTCCCATTTTGATCCGGACCTCATTACCCAGTCAGATGAATATGCCTGGTTTAATGAAGCCAATGATCCGGACAGGGAGAAACCAGAGGCCTATTCCTGGATCAGGGCTCCCAGATACAACGGAGTACCTTTTGAGGTGGGACCGCTGGCAAGGCAATGGCTGTCAGGGGAATACAGACATGGAATATCTGTCATGGACAGAACCATCGCACGGGTTCTGGAAGCAAAAAAAATCACTCAGATCATGAATACTCTTTTGGAGAATCTAATTCCAGGTGTAACCATGCAGCAGGAGTATGAGGTACCGACACAGGCGTATGGAAGGGGGCTCATCGATACAACCAGAGGAGCCCTTGGACACTGGCTGTCAATTGAGGATAAAAAAATCCTGTTCTACCAGATCATCACTCCTTCCGCATGGAACTTATCCACTCAGACAGGTGAGAAAAAAGGAACAGCAGAACAGGCACTTATGGGTGCGCCGGTGAAAGACCAGAATATGCCGGTGGAAATAGGAAGAATTATCAGATCGTTTGACCCTTGTGTTTCCTGTGCAACTCATGTAGTCATCCCCGGAAAAATGGATAAAATCATTCAGGTTGTCTAGCTGCCTAAGTGCTCTCAGCTTTTATTGCGTCTAAAAGCGCTTTCTTCTGGTCATTTGGGCAGTGAAGCAGGCGGACCGATTGCATAAGTACCTGATTGTGAATGACGGCTGCCCTTCTGCCCAGTTCTTTTTTATCTTCTTCTGTTTGAGGATTATATACGATCATATTCATAGTGAATGCCTTGTAATTCAGGGTTTATATATTTGTATGTGATTCTGCGTGTCCGGTATGTTTGAGGACGCGCTTTCCATTAGAAATCAAGGAGGATTTGTGTGATGGAAGACAGAAATCAGCCGTTTGCCATATATTCAAGAAAATCCAAATTTACCGGGAAAGGGGAAAGCATCGGCAATCAGATTGAACTTTGCAGACAATATATATTAACCCATTACGGAGAATCCTTTGCAGACAGTGCCATGATTTTTGAAGATGAGGGTTTTTCCGGAGGAAATTTAGAGCGCCCCCAGTTTCAGCAAATGATGAAAGAAGCAAAGAGAAAGAACATATCAGCTATTGTATGCTATCGTCTTGACCGGATTAGCCGTAATATTGGAGATTTCGCGAATCTGATCGGAGAACTGAATCACCTGGAAATTTCATTTATTTCAATTAAAGAGCAGTTTGATACATCATCTCCTATGGGTAGGGCTATGATGTATATCGCTTCCGTATTTTCACAGCTGGAACGGGAAACCATTGCAGAGCGGATTCGTGATAATATGCATGAGCTTTCCAAAAGCGGAAGATGGCTGGGGGGGAATACTCCAACCGGGTATCAGTCTGAGCGGGTCACTTCTGTAACCATTGACGGGAAGCAGAAAAAGGCGTATAAACTGAAACGGATTCCGGAAGAGGCAAAGCTGGTAAAGCGGATTTATGAAAAATTTCTGGAAACCGGTTCCCTCACACAGACAGAGACTTATCTGATACAGAATGGATACAAAACTAAACAGGGCCGTTTATTCAGCCGTTTTGCGATTAAGGGCATTCTTTCAAACCCAGTGTATATGCTTGCAGATCAGGAAGCCTATCAATATCTTAAGGAGAAGAAGATGGAACTTTTTGCTGACCGGACTGAATTTAATGGTACCCATGGGGTCATCGCATATAACCGAACTTTACAAAAGCAGGGCAAGGCCCATGAGATGAAAGATATGGAAGAATGGATTGTGGCAATCGGTAAGCATGAGGGACTGATACCGGGAGCGGAGTGGGTCAGTGTCCAGCGTCAGCTGGAACGAAATAAATCAAAAAATTACCGCAAACCCAGAAGCAATGTGGCACTTCTTTCGGGCATTCTTGTGTGTGGGAAATGTAATAATTATATGAGACCCAAACTTTCCGGAAGGTACAATGACCAGGGAGAACAGATTTATTCCTATCTCTGTTCCATGAAAGAAAAAAGCCGCATGAAATGCTGTGCAATAAAAAATGCGAATGGAAATTTGTTAGACAGTCTTGTTATTGAGGAACTAAAAAAAATCGCTGAAGACAAAAGAGAATTTATCAAACAGCTGGAGGAAGGCAGAAAACTGCTTAAGGAAGAAAAACAGGATTATGAACAAGATGTCAGTCGCCTGGAAGAGGAATTGCTGCAGACTGAAAAAGAAATTGAGGGTCTTGTGACTTCCATAAAGATTGCTGGGGGAACGGCGGCCTATGATTATATTGTCAGACAGATTGATGAACTGCATAAAAAGAAAGAACAGATCCTTGCTCAGATTGAAGTTTGTAAAGAAACTGCCATTGGTAAGGAATTGACTGTTCTGGAATTTGAACTGCAAAAAGAGACGCTTTCTAATTTTGAAAAGACCGTGGACTTTATGGATATAGAACAGAAGCGGGCTGCAATCCGGATTCTGGTAAAACGGGTTGTATGGGATGGGGAGACGGTCCATCTCTATCTGTTTGGTTCCAGGGAGCCGTCTTGTGACTCTAGCAAATGA
>JAQSYE010000188.1 GCA_029256305.1 Lacrimispora sp.
TTGCATATTTTGACATCCTATGATATTATTTTAGTAGTATTAGCCAAGGAGAATGCAAATAATGAAAGTACTTACTTCATATTCGGAAGGAATTGACCGATGTTTTGAAAGCCATTATTTTTCTATTGCACATCTGCACAAGGAAAGCAGTGTTTTAAGCATGCACAGCCACCGGTGCAGTGAGTTTTATTTTTCCATCAGCGGCGGACGTACCTTTTTGATTGAAGATAGCAATTACCGCATAGAACCTGGCGATTTGTTCATGATTAATCCCCGGGAAAAGCATCAGATTCTTCAGATGGACTCTTCGATTCCACACGAACGGTATGCTGTTTTTATTGATCCAGAGTATTTAAAAACCATTTCTACTGATCTTACGGATTTAACCTACTGTTTCACCCACCGGCCGGAACATTTTTCCCACCGGATCCACTTAAGTCAGGGGCAACAGCGGCGGTTCACTTATTATTTTAATAAACTGGCTGTAGAAGACGGTTTCGGGCACGATGTGGAGGAGCGGTCAGCATTTGCAGAGTTTATGGTATTTTTAACGAAATGCGCCGCAGAATCGGATGCGGGAGAAAAGTCAGAAGAACAGAGGCAGTACTTTAACAGCAAGGTAGCCGACATTATCACCTATATCCATCATAACATCGATTCTTCCCTAAGTATTGGAGAGATTGCCGCACATTTCTATTTAAGTACCTCATACCTTTGCAGGCTCTTTAAAAAAGGGACAGGTACCACCATTAACTCCTATATCACCACCAGAAGAATTGAACTGGCGCAGACGTTGCTGGCAGGCGGATACAGTGTCAACGAGGTATACAGCATGTGCGGCTTTAATGATTACAGTAACTTCTTTAAAGCCTTTACAAAAAAAACAGGCATTTCACCCAAGAAATTCGCACAAAACAGCTTAAGTTAAAAAGGGAATGAGGCCAGTGCCTCATTCCCTTTCATTTTTATGACTGATATTCCCAGCCGCAGCGTTTCATCTCTGTATATGCAAGAAGAAACGGTCCTACACCCTTTGCGTCATCTTTTACGACCGGCTCAGACATATAGTACTGGTATGTTCCGTCTCTTCTGTCTTTGCCTCCCAGACCTGCCACCAGGCAGATTCCGCCTAAACTCATATTTCCTTCTTCCATATGAAGATGGGTTTTGCAGATTCCTTCAAATGCTTTTTTCCCGTATTCTGCATATGCTTCCGGCAGATAGCCAAGGCGCACGCCTTTTAAGATTGCATAGGAAAAGATGGCGCTTCCGCTGGTCTCTAAATAGTTTTTATCCATGCCGCCTAAATTGACCACCTGATACCACATGCCGCTTGGGTCCTGATATCTTAACATGGCATCAATCAGGGACTTAAATGCATCCTTCATCTGATGCACTGCTTCCTGCTCTTTTTGATTGTCTTTATCCATGGTATCAAGAAGCGCCATGGAGTACCAGCCAAGTGCCCTCAGCCAGAAATTCTGGGAAAGCCCTGTCACTTTATCGCACCAGAACATCTCTCTGGAAGAATCATAGGCATGATAATAAAGTCCTGTTTCAGAATCCTGCATATGCTTTGTTATATTGGCAAACTGGCTGTAAATATCTTCGCAGTTTTTTCTGTTATTGAAGCGAGCCTCGTATTCCATATAAAATGGCTGACACATATAAAGACCGTCAAGCCAGACCTGATTGGGGTATATATTTTTATGCCAGAAATTTCCTTCTACTGTTCTTGGCATCTTTTCAATCTGGCTGTAAACCAGGTCGATTGCCTTTCTGTACTTTTCCTTGCCGGTCAGGTCATAAAGTTCAAACAGGGTTTTTCCTGCATTCACATTATCAATGTTCAGTTCCTCTACATCATATCCCTCAATGGATCCGTCTTCCTTTACACGGTAGTCAATAAACGTATCTGCAAATTCCAGATATTTTGAATCCTTCGTAATGGAATACATCTCTAAGATCGCCTTGATCATGCAGCCGTCAATGTAATTCCAGCCAGCTTTCTCTCCCTGAAGAATCTTCTCAATGTTCCAGACCGGACGGTCCGGTGTGCTTTTTTCCATTAGTTCATTGATATACCTTTCAATTACATCCATGTTTCTTTTCCTCTCTTCGTTCAATCTCAATTTCTATTTTGTCCTTAAAACCCTGTTTTTTATCATAGCATGGTTTTTCTGACTTGTCACGGATGAGATTTAAGGGTTGTAAATGACTGTACAATATCCATAATATAATACTCCATTTTTTATGAACTTTTTATCTTACTTCCTATTAAACTTATGATAAGATAATCTGGATTACATAAATTTCTGACAACGAAAAGCAGTTTAGAAAAGGGAGCATTGCAGACTATGAAGCAGTTTACAGAACCGATTATCATCACTGAAGAACAGGCCGGCAAAGAGAAATTAACGGCCGGTGCATCTCTTGGCGTCTACCTTTTAGACCCCATTTCCGTCGCTCCGACACGTCTGCGTCCGGCGGTCATCATCTGTCCGGGAGGTGGCTACGGTCACTTATCAGACAGGGAGGGAGAACCCATAGCCATGCAGTTTTTATCCATGGGCTGCCACGCATTCATTCTTAGCTACAGTATTGCTCCGGATCAATTTCCTTATCCACAGATGGAACTGGCATATGCAGTCTCTCTGGTCCGTTCCCATGCAGAGGAATGGCAGGTCGATCCGGAGAAGATTATTGTCTGTGGTTTCTCGGCAGGTGGCCATCTTGCCTGCAGCCTGGGGGCATTCTGGAATCAGGAGTTTTTATACGGCCCGTTAGCGCTTACTCCGGAAGAGATTAAGCCAAATGGCATGATTTTGGCGTATCCGGTGATTACTTCCGGCCCTTACTGCCACGAGGGTTCTTTCCTTAACTTAATGGGTGCGGATGAGAAGGATGAAACTCTGCGACGCCTCGTCTCTCTTGAATATCAGGTCGGAGCCCATACGCCACCTGTGTTTTTATGGCACACCTCTACCGACGACGCTGTACCAGTGAAAAACAGTTATTTACTGGCGGATGCATTGACGGAGCATGGGGTCAGCGTGGAAATGCACATCTACCCCATCGGCTGCCACGGACTGTCTCTGGCGAACAGTGAAGTTTCCGGCGATGACGGTCGTTGCATCGTGCCCCAGTGCCAGAACTGGATCTCTCTGGTAAAAACCTGGCTGGAGCATTTATAGACATCAAAAAGGCGGGGCATCCGGAGTATCTTTACTTCCGGCTGTCCCGCCTGTTCTATAAATTTCCGATTCTCATTAGCGAACCAGCATCTTGCTGATCTGATACTGATCTTCCGGAATATCTTTGGTCATAGCCAATGCTTCCTGAATATCAAGATCAACAAATTCTCCATGCTTGTAGCCTACAACACGGTTGCTCTTTCCTTCGTAAAGCAGTTCCACCGCTCTGGCTCCCATGATAGAAGCATAGACACGGTCTTTACAGGTAGGTGCTCCGCCTCTCTGCATATGGCCCAGGATGGTAGCTCTTGTCTCAATACCGGTAGCTGCCTCAATTCTCTTCGCCATAGAAGAGGAATGGCCGATTCCCTCTGCATTGATGATAATGTGATGCTTCTTTCCACGCTTTCTGTTCTCAATAATGCGGTTAATCAATGCCTGCTCGTCTCCGTCATACCGCTCTGGCAGAAGGATATCCTCTGCTCCGTTTGCAAAACCGCACCAAAGTGCAATATATCCGGCATTTCTTCCCATTACTTCAATAATGCTGCAGCGCTCGTGGGAAGTGGATGTATCCCGGACCTTATCAATGGCTTCCATAGCAGTGTTCACTGCTGTGTCAAAACCAATGGTATAATCGGTACATGCAATATCTAAATCAATGGTTCCAGGAAGTCCGATGGTATTGATTCCAAGTGCAGAAAGCTTACCAGCACCACGGAAAGAACCGTCTCCGCCGATGACTACGATTCCGTCAATGTTATGTTTTTTACAGATTTCAGCACCCCTTTGCTGGCCTGCTGCTGTGGTAAATTCCTGGCATCTAGCTGTATAAAGAATGGTTCCGCCCCGATGAATGATGTCTGATACACTGGTGCTGGTCATATCGACAATCTCTTCCTGCAGAAGGCCCGCGTATCCCCTCATAATTCCCTTTACTATCAATCCTTTATGGATTGCAGTTCTGACAACGGCACGGATCGCAGCATTCATACCTGGTGCGTCGCCGCCGCTGGTTAATACGCCAATGGTTTTCACTTGTTTTGCCATAGTAACTTCCTCCTGATTCACGGATATCTGTTTTTGTAAGTTTTACATTTCGTACATGTTGTATTCTAATTCATTTTGCCAATCTTTTCAAGTTTTTTTTCTACAAGTCTGACATTTATTTCACCAAGTTTTTTGGTTAAAATATCAATAAGCCCATCGGAAGCATTCACATTCCAGTTGGCTGGGAGCACTTTCTTTGCCCGTTCACTCTCCAGATAGATGATTACGGAATCGCTGCCTTCTGATTCTCTTAACAGTTCAAGAATCTCCCGCTCCAATTCCCCATAGGTTTCCTTATCCGGAAATTTCAGCCACAGCTCTTTGGGAATTGATGAAAAGGGAATCACTCTCTCACAGATCAGCTTTCCAACCGGTTCATCTCCAACGGAAGCTCTTCCCTGGATAAAAACCTTGGACTCTTCCACAAACAGCTCTCTCTTATTCTCATAATCCTTTGGAAATACAATGACCTCTACAGAGCCCACAAGATCTTCCAGGGTCAGGAATGCCATCATCTTGTTGTTTCTGGTAGTTTTTACGTTTTTGCCTGTAATCATACCACCAATGGTTACATAAGCCCCGTCCTGCACATTGGTCTTCTGGGTTTCCTCGTCAACAATAAAATCCACAGTGACTGCCGTAATGTGATTTCTCCAGGTCTCTTCATATGCCTCCAGAGGATGGCCGCTTACATAGATCCCAAGCGTGTCTTTTTCAAAGGCAAGAAGGTCTTCTTTCTGGAACTCTCCCACTTCAGGAAATGTAATCTGATAATTGCTTTTCTCTTCCTCACCTGCAAGATCAAACAGGGTGATCTGACCTTCCATGGTATTCTTTCGTTCCTTACTTCTCTGGTCAAGAAGCTCTGGAGCAATTAAAAGTTTCTGTTTTCTCGTGCCGGGAAGTGTGTCAAGAGCTCCTGACTTGATAAAATTCTCAAGCGTCCGCTTATTAACTTCTTTGTTGCTCATCCGGTCGATAAAGTCTTCCATATCATGATAGAATCCGTTTTGTACCCGCTCTGCCACGATCTGCTCCACAACGGATTTGCCTACACTTTTAATGGCGGACAGCCCGTAGCGTATGAACTTGCCTGAAACGGAGAAACCGCCTTCTCCCTCATTGATATCCGGAGGAAGTATGGAAATTCCCATCTGCCTGCAGCTTAGAATATACTCGGAAACCTTAGAGACATTGTCCATAACAGAAGTCAGAAGTGCTGCCATATACTCCTGAGGATAATAGTATTTTAAATAGGCTGTCTGATAGGATACCACTGCATAGGCTGCGGCATGGGATTTATTAAAGGCGTATTTGGCGAAATCAATCATCTCATCATAGATCTGATTGGCTGTCTTTTCATCCACTCCATTGGCGATACATCCGGATACCCCTTCTGCCTCGTTCCCGTACACGAAGTTTTGACGTTCCTTCTCCATGACTGAGGTTTTCTTCTTGGACATAGCACGGCGCACCAGATCGCTTCGGCCCATGGTATATCCGGCAAGATCGCGGACGATCTGCATAACCTGCTCCTGATATACGATACATCCGTGGGTGGGTCCTAATATGTGCTCCAGCTGAGGACAGTCATAGGTGATGGAATTCCGGTCATTCTTGCCTTTTAAATACTTGGGAATAAAATCCATGGGACCCGGACGATAGAGAGAAATTCCGGCGATAATATCTTCCAGACTCTCCGGCTTTAATTCCTTCATGAAACTCTTCATGCCGGAACTTTCCAGCTGGAATACCCCATCATCTTTTCCGGATCCGATGGAATCAAGCACTGCCTTGTCATTGTAATCAATCTGGTCCATATCAAGAATGATATCCCGGTCCTTCTCCACTGCCCTCACTGCATTCTGAATTACCGTAAGAGTCCGAAGCCCTAAGAAGTCCATCTTTAAAAGTCCCAGTTCCTCTAACGTAGTCATGGTAAACTGAGTGGTAATGGTTCCGTCTGCCGCTTTTGACAAAGGTACGTATTCATCCACGGAGGTGCGGCTGATTACAACTCCCGCCGCGTGCATGGAAGTGTGCCTTGGCAGTCCCTCCAGACGCATGGACATATCAATTAAGTATTTTACCTCGGGATCGTCATTGTAGGCGCTACGCAGGTCAGGGCTTTGTTTCAGCGCCTTCTCCAGTGTCATGCCAAGATCACCTGGTATCATCTTGGCAATGGCGTCACAGCGTGCGTAAGGCATATCCAGCACCCTTCCTACGTCTCTCACCACACCTTTTGCTGCCAGGGTACCAAAGGTAACGATCTGAACCACCTGATCCTTGCCGTATTTTTCCACTACATAGTCAATGACTTCCTGACGCCGTTCAAAGCAGAAATCCACGTCTATATCAGGCATGGATACACGTTCCGGATTTAAGAAACGCTCAAAGAGCAGGTTATACCGGATCGGATCGATATCCGTGATCCCAAGACAGTAGGAAACAATACTTCCTGCTGCAGAACCTCTTCCCGGTCCTACCATGATATCTTGGGATCTGGCATAATGGATAAAATCCCATACAATAAGGAAGTAGTCCACATATCCCATGGTATGAATGACTTCAAGTTCATAGGCAAGACGATCCTTTAAAGTCTCGTCAGCCTCAGGATAGTGATGTTTAAAGCCCTCTGCGCACAGTTTATTTAAATAGGTCCAGGCATCAAAGCCTTCTGGAACATCATACTGCGGCAGCTTGGTAACTCCAAATTCAATCTCAATGTTGCACCGCTCTGCGATCTTATGGGTGTTCTCTACCGCCTGGGTCGCATAGGAAAAGAGGGTTTTCATCTCTTCCTCCGACTTGCAGTAATACTGTCCGCCCTCATAGCGCATCCGGTTCTCATCCGCCACTTTCTTACCAGTCTGAATGCACAATAGAATATCGTGAGGGGTGGCATCCTCTGCATAGGTATAGTGAATATCGTTGGTAGCCACCAGCTCGATGCCGGTATCCCCGCTCATACGCACCAGACCCTGATTTACTGTTTTCTGCATGGGGATTCCATGGTCCTGAAGCTCAAGGAAGAAATTGCCCTCCCCGAATATCTCCTGATAACGAAGTGCCGCTTCCTTTCCCTTTTCATACTGTCCCCTGCCGATATGGCGCTGCACCTCTCCTGCCAGACAGGCGCTGAGAGCAATTACTCCCTCATGGTATTCTCTTAAAATCTCATAATCCACTCTTGGTTTATAATAAAAGCCATCTACGAATCCTTTGGAAACAATCTTCATTAAATTCTGATAGCCCTGATTGTTCTCAGCAAGGAGTACCAGATGGTAGTACCGGTCTTCCCCGCCTGCAAGCTCTCTGTCAAATCTGGAACCGGACGTCACGTACACCTCACAGCCAATAATGGGTTTGATGCCCGCTTCCTTAGCGGCTCTGTAAAAATCAATCACACCATACATGACACCATGGTCTGTGATCGCCATACTGTCCATCCCCAGTTCCTTCGCTCTGGCTGTCAGCTCCTTAATCTTGCAGGACCCATCAAGCAGGCTGTATTCTGTATGGACATGCAAATGTGTAAATGCCATCTGTCGTTTCTCCTTCTATCCTCATTTCTTCTATTATAGCATAAAAAGACAGCCCCTGAAAATAATTTGGGCCAAATTAAAATGGGAGATATATAAGAGGCGGAGCTTCCATTGTCAGGCAATGGCAGTCTCCGCCTCAAAAACACGTTATATTCCAGTTATTATTCCTGATTGCTTAAGTA
>JAQSYE010000189.1 GCA_029256305.1 Lacrimispora sp.
TTTCCGTGGTTTTGACAAATTCTGAATGGATAACTGGCTATAATGTTCCTACAGGGCGGGAGGTGAACGCAGCAACGGAACTTAACCTGTACATAGATGTATTGTTCTTAATTAATTTTACCATGGATTTTCTGATATTGTCTATCGTAAGACGGGTAATGAAGTATCGTCTGATCCGGTGGAGGCTGATTCTGGGAGCGGTTTTGGGAGCAGTGTGGGCCGTGTTTGCCGCTGCTTATCCATATTTGCCTGTTTTGCTTGAGATGGCAGTTACTTATCTGGGAGTCAGTACCCTTATGGTAATGACGGCTTTCGACTTAAAAAGACCCAAAGATATCGGAAAAGGAGTAATAGCCCTTTACCTGGCTGCAGTGGCTGTAGGAGGAATTATGGAGTTCCTATATCAGCATACGAAAGCTGGCTATTATATAGAACAGATTCTTAGAGGAAATACAGGCAAGGCCATTTCTTTTTACCAGTTGATTTTTTTAGGAATCGGGTCCTATTTTGGAATTCGGGTAATGCTTCGATGGCTTCCGGGACTGTGGAAAGCAAAGAGCAATTTTTATGAAGTCACCATGCATTATAGAGGAAAGGAAAAGAGAGTGACTGCTCTTCTTGATACAGGGAACCGCCTTTATGAGCCGGTAAGCCGCCGTCCCGTCCATGTTGTGACCTATGAAGCCGTCCGGGAACTCTGTGAAAGCGTTTCAGAAGTGGTTTATATTCCGTTCGGAAGCGTTGGGAAATCAAACGGAGTCATGCCCGGTATTTTTTTAGACGAGATGGAGGTACGTCAGGGTGATGATGTGAAAATAATTGAAAAGCCTCTGATCGCTGTCTGCAAAAAGGACTTGTCCTCAAGCGGAGAATATCAGATGCTGCTGCACGATGAGTGATTGTATGATGTAAAGGAGAGAGTGTCGATATGATTATAAAAGTATCTGTACCAAATCGTTTTCAGTTTAAAGCAATTCCTACATTCAGAACATTGATGATGCCGTCTCAGGGGGAGGTTCATTACATCGGTGGAGCTGATATCCTGCCAGCGCCCCTGGATAATGAGAGAGAAGCCCAGATTATTGCACTTCTTGGAGGAAACGAGGACCAGAGAGCGAAATCAGAACTGATTGAACACAATCTTCGCTTAGTCGTATATATAGCAAAAAAATTCGATAATACAAGTGTTGGTGTGGAAGATTTAATTTCCATCGGCACCATCGGGCTGATTAAAGCCATCAATACCTTTAATCCGACTAAAAATATAAAACTGGCTACTTATGCTTCCCGCTGTATTGAAAACGAAATACTCATGTATTTAAGGAGAAATAATAAGACGAAAATGGAAGTATCCATTGATGAGCCTTTAAATGTGGATTGGGATGGAAATGAGCTTCTTTTGTCAGATATTCTCGGTACAGATGAGGATGTAATATATAAAGACTTGGAGACAGAGGTTGAGAGAAACCTTCTAAACTCAGCAATCAGCCGGTTAAGCCCCAGAGAGCGCAAGATCGTGGAGCTGCGGTTTGGCCTTTCAGACGAAGATGGGGAAGAGATGACCCAGAAGGAAGTGGCGGATTTACTTGGCATTTCCCAATCCTACATATCGCGACTTGAGAAAAAAATTATGAAGCGTCTGAAGAAAGAAATAGTGAGGTTCGAATAAAAGACTATGTAAGCTAAGCCTACCTTTTAAAAGGTGGGCTTATGCTATGTGAGTTTCACATGCAGCTTTTATGAAAGATAATTTTTCATAGTTTTAAGAGCGTTTTTCTCCAGCCTGCTGACCTGAGCCTGACTGATATGGATCTCTTCTGCGACTTCCGTCTGTGTCTTGCCTTCAAAGAAACGCATATCGATAATATGTCTTTCCCGTTCCGGAAGTCTTCTCATCGCCTCGTTTAGAGAGATATCCTCAACCCAGTTTTCCTCCAGGTTTTTCTTGTCACTGATCTGATCCATGACAAACAAAGGATCTCCCCCATCCGAGTAAACCGGTTCATATAAACTTACCGGACTTTGAATCGCATCAAGTGCATAGGTAATATCTTCCTTACTCACCCCGATCTCATCGGCAATTTCCATGAGTGTGGGCTCTTTTAAGTTCTTTTTTATCAGGTTTTCTTTCGCGTAGATTGCCTTATAAGCAGTATCACGCAGAGAACGGCTGACACGGATGGAGTTATTATCCCGAAGATAACGCCGTACTTCACCTAGAATCATTGGTACTGCATAAGTGGAAAATCGTACATTCTGAGTGATATCAAAATTATCAATGGCCTTGATGAGACCGATGCACCCGATTTGAAACAAATCGTCCACATTTTCACTGCTACCGGAAAAACGCTGTATCACACTGAGAACCAGTCTTAAGTTTCCCCTGATGTAATCCTCTCTGGCTTTTTTATCTCCGTTAAGTATCCGCTTGAAAAGAACTTCCTTCTCCTCATTGCTCAGAAGAGGCAGTTTGGAAGTATTGACGCCGCAAATCTCTACTTTGTATCCAGACATATCTTTCCCTCCGCATCATTTAATCTCTTACATAGAAATGATGTACTTATTCGAGGGCTTTTATACGATCGCGGAATTAAAATTTATTTCCAGTTTTTGGGCGAATCCATTTTACTTGTTTTTTTCGTACAAAATCTGTAGACCTTTTAACAGCAAAGCATCGTCGTAGTGGATTTTGTGACGGCAGAGAGAAATGACGGAAGAACCCAGTCCGCCTGTAGCCACAAGGCTGGCTTCCATATTGAGTTCTTCTAGCATCCGGTCAATAATGCCGTCGATCATGGCTGCATTGCCGTATAGAATGCCGTTTTTCATGCTGTCGATTGTATTTTTTCCAATAATTTTCCCAGGCTTATCTAAACCGATATAAGGAAGCTGGGCGGCCCGGCTGCTTAGGGAATCAAGAGAAACCCGAAGACCCGGAAAGATAATGCCTCCTATAAAATTCCCATGATGATCGATAACGGATACGGTGGTTGCGGTTCCCATATCAATGACGATAATAGGAGGTGTAAAATTCTTTAGAGCAGCGACCGCATCAACGATTAAGTCGCTTCCTACCGTCTTTGGATTATCCATCTTGATGTTCAACCCTGTCTTCATTCCTGATCCCACCAGGAGAGGAGTGTTGCCTGTCAGCTTCCTGACTGCAGAGAGAATTACCTCGGTGAGGGGAGGAACCACCGAAGAGACAATGGATCCCTCGATTGAGGAAAGTGGAAAACCGTTAA
This sequence comes from Lacrimispora sp., assembly GCA_029256305.1. GTDB lineage: Bacteria > Bacillota > Clostridia > Lachnospirales > Lachnospiraceae > Lacrimispora. The sequence continues at coordinate 3,246 of JAQSYE010000189.1, forward strand.
GATCCATAATATCTTTTATATTCACGGCATATTCCAGTTCTGTTTTTCTGTGATTGGTGTTTACCCGTTCAACAAAATATGTTTTGCTGCTGTCTATGCCACCAATGACAATATTACTGTTTCCAATATCGATAGCTAAAATCATGGAGAGAACTCCTTTCCAACTTTTTTTTCTTGTGTTATACTGTAGAGTATCATATTTTTACAGGAAAAACAACGGGAGGCAATTATGCTGAAAGGAAAAAATATAATTCTGGGTGTTACAGGAAGCATCGCTGCTTATAAAACGGCTGGACTTGCCAGCATGCTGGTGAAACAAGGCTGTAACGTCCATGTAATCATGACTGAGAATGCCACTAATTTTATAAATCCCATTACTTTTGAATCCCTGACCGGCAACAAATGCCTGGTTGATACATTTGACCGCAATTTTCAGTATCAGGTTGAGCATGTATCTATCGCTAAGTTGGCGGATGTGGTGATGATAGCTCCGGCCAGTGCCAATGTAATTGCAAAGCTTGCCCATGGTCTGGCAGATAATATGCTTTCCACAACGGTTCTGGCATGTAAGTGTAAGAAGATCATTGCGCCTGCCATGAACACGAACATGTATGAGAATCCCATAGTACAGGATAATATAAAGATCTGCCAGACCTACGGTATGGAAGTGATTACTCCGGCAGTTGGTTATTTAGCATGCGGGGACATTGGCGCTGGCAAGATGCCGGAACCGGAGACTCTTTTTGAATACATTGAAAAAGAAGCTGCATATGATAAAGATCTGGAAGGAAAACGGATTCTCGTCACAGCAGGTCCAACGAGAGAAGCACTGGATCCAGTCCGTTATATGACTAATTTTTCTACCGGGAAAATGGGATATGCAGTGGCCAGGGCAGCGGCTTTAAGGGGAGCCCTTGTCACGCTTGTAACCGGAAAAACGGAGATTAAAAAACCTTCTTTTGTGAGAGTGATTGAGGTAGAAAGCGCAGCGGACATGTTTGAAGTTGTGACAAGAGAAGCGAAGGACCAGGATGCAGTGATCAAAGCCGCAGCCGTTGCAGATTACCGCCCGAAACATGTTAATAGAGAGAAAACCAAGAAAAAAGACGGAGAATTATCTCTGGAACTGGAACGGACAGAGGATATTTTAAAGTGGCTTGGAGAACACAAACGAGAAGGACAGTTTCTTTGCGGTTTCTCCATGGAAACAGAGAACATGCTGGAAAATTCCAGGGAAAAGCTGAAACGGAAGAAAATCGATATGATTGTGGCGAATAACTTGAAGGTGGAAGGTGCCGGATTTGGAACGGATACCAATGTGGTCACTATCATTACAAAGGAAAGAGAAATTGCTCTTGAAAAGATGACAAAAGAGGAAGTGGCACACAATCTCTTATCTGAGATTTTTTAGGTGCAGCAGGAAAAATTCCATATTCCAACTACCAGAGTGAATCTTGACTTATGGTTGGAATCATACTACAATAGACAGGACTCAGACGTATAATTGGAGGAATTATTTTTGTGAATATTGCAGAAGAAATAAAGAAGAGAAGAACATTTGCCATCATTTCCCATCCAGATGCGGGAAAGACCCACGCTGACAGAGAAGTTTCTTTTATATGGAGGAGCCATTAATTTAGCAGGCTCTGTAAAAGGAAGAAAATCATCAAGACATGCGGTTTCCGACTGGATGGAGATCGAAAAGGAAAGAGGTATTTCCGTAACCTCCTCCGTATTACAGTTTAATTACGACGGATTTTGCATTAATATTTTAGATACTCCGGGACACCAGGATTTCTCTGAGGATACGTATCGTACTTTGATGGCGGCAGACTCTGCTGTCATGGTCATTGATGGTTCTAAGGGCGTGGAAGCACAGACGATTAAGCTTTTCAAAGTTTGTGTTATGAGACATATACCTATTTTTACTTTTATAAATAAGATGGACAGGGAGGCGAGAGATCCCTTTGAACTGATGGACGAGATTGAATCCGTTCTTGGAATCAGAACTTGTCCGGTAAACTGGCCCATTGGCTGCGGTAGAGAGTTTAAAGGAGTTTATGACCGTTTTAAGGGGACCATTACCACTTTTAAGGCAGCTATGAACGGACAAAAGGAAGTGGAATCCACAGAGGTTCAGTTAGGCGATGAACAGGTGGATGCTTTAATCGGTGAATCCTTCCACAAACAGTTGATGGACGAGATAGAACTTCTTGACGGAGCCAGCGATGAACTGGATATGGATCGTGTCACCAGAGGAAATTTATCTCCCGTTTTTTTTGGCTCGGCGCTGACTAATTTCGGTGTTGAGACATTTTTACAGCACTTTCTTCAGATGACTACTTCGCCCCTTCCCAGACTGACAACAACCGGTGTGATTGATCCTTTTGAAGAGGATTTTTCTGCGTTTGTCTTTAAGATCCAGGCGAATATGAATAAGGCTCATAGAGACCGGATTGCTTTCATGAGGATCGTTTCTGGAAAGTTTGATGCAGGTATGGAAGTAAATCATGTGCAGGGAGGGAGAAAGCTTCGTTTATCCCAGCCTCAGCAGATGATGGCACAGGACAGAAAGATTGTGGAAGAGGCATACGGCGGGGACATCATCGGTGTATTTGATCCCGGTATTTTCTCCATTGGAGACACCCTCTGCAAATCCACTGAAAAATTTGAATTCGAAGGAATCCCAACCTTTGCACCAGAGCATTTTGCCAGAGTGCGTCAGATTGATACCATGAAGAGGAAGCAGTTTATAAAAGGTGTGAATCAGATTGCGCAGGAAGGTGCTATTCAGATCTTCCAGGAGTTTAATACAGGAATGGAAGAGATCATTGTAGGGGTTGTGGGAGAACTGCAGTTTGAAGTTCTGACCTATCGCCTGGAGAATGAGTACAACGTGGAAGTGAAACTTGAAAAGCTGCCATACGAACATATCCGCTGGGTGGAAAACAGCGCTGAGGTGGATGTGGCAAAGATTCAGGGTACATCTGATATGAAACGTATTAAGGACTTAAAAGATAACCCACTTCTCCTCTTTACTAACAGCTGGAGCGTGGGAATGGTACTGGACCGCAATCCAGGCCTCAGACTTTCTGAATTCGGACATAACTAATTGGGAAGAACAGGATCTGAGAATGTATAAAAACAAGGAGGCAGCAGACAATGAGTAGAATTGATGAAGTAAGACAGGCAATGGTTGTAGCTATGAAGGCAAAGGATAAGCAGAGAAAAGATGCTTTATCCATGCTTTTATCTGCTCTTAAGAATTTTGAAATCGATAAGAAGGACCATACGCCTATTACAGAGGAAGAAGCAGATACAGTTGTGAAAAAGGAACTGAGACAAACTCAGGAGACATTTGAACTGGCACCGGAAGATCGGACAGACATAAAAGAAGAGGCTACTTTTAGAATTGCAGTATATAAAGAGTTTGCTCCAGAAGAGATGGGCGTGGATCAGATAAAGGAGATCATCAGTGGAGTACTGGCTGAACTGGAAATTGAAACCCCCACTGCTGCAGACAAAGGGAAGATTATGAAAGCACTTATGCCTAAGGTAAAGGGAAAAGCGGATGGCAAGGTAGTGAATGAAATGCTTGCAGGCATGATGAAATAGAAAATAGCAGTAGATTAGAAAGGGGTGCGGATTTATGTATAAGAAAGAGATTGGCCAGTACATTGATTCTCATAAGGAGGAAATGATTGAAGATATCTGCAGACTTTGCAGAATCAACAGTGAAAAGATGCCTTACAAAGAGGGGATGCCTTATGGTCCCGGAGCATTTCAGGCGCTGGAAGAAGCACTTGATATAGCGGACTCCTATGGTTTTGCCATTACGAATTATGATAACTATGTGGGAACGGCCGATATAAATGATAAGGAACACCAGCTTGACATTCTGGCTCACCTTGATGTGGTGCCGGCAGGTGAAGGCTGGAAAGAAACAGAACCCTTTGAACCAGTTGTAAAGGGAGATAAATTGTTTGGAAGAGGAACTTCCGATGATAAGGGACCTGCAATGGCGGCTCTTTACGCCATGAGGGCAGTAAAGGAATTAAATATTCCGTTAAAGAAGAATGTACGCCTGATCCTTGGCACAGATGAAGAATGTGGCAGCTCCGATATTGCCCACTATTATTCCATCGAAAAGGAAGCCCCCATGACGTTTTCACCAGACGGGGCGTTCCCTGTAGTCAATACGGAAAAAGGCGGATTGAACGGTCATTTTACAGCAGATTGGGAGCCGTCGGCCGATCTACCTAAGCTTGTGAGCATCAAAGCAGGCCTCAAAGTAAACGTAGTGCCGGGTAAGGCAAGTGCTGCAGTTGCCGGTTTTGACAAAGAGGTATTAAGCCGCATTGCCGCTGAATGCGAAAGTGAAACCGGTGTTCGTTACGAACTGGTTTTCGAAGGTGATTTGGCCCATATTACTGCAGTGGGAGAAAGTGCCCATGCCTCCACTCCAAAGGAAGGCAATAATGCTTTAACCGGTCTTTTGTTTTATTTAGTAAGACTTCCATTTGCTAAATGTGAGCAGATCACCATGTTAGGCCGCCTTTTGGAACTGATTCCTCACGGTGATACGCAGGGGAAAGCCCTGGGCATTGCCATGAGCGATGAACTCTCAGGTGGATTGACTCTGGCGTTCAGTCTTTTAGAAGTGACTGAGTCCAGTCTTTCCGGCACATTTGACAGCCGCTGCCCGATCTGTGCAACGAAGGAAAATTTACTTGATGTAGTAAGAAAGAACATGGAAGAAAAGGGATTTACCCTGCATAATGATTCCATGCGCCCGCCTCATCATGTAGACGGAAATTCGGAATTTGTGAAAACTCTGCTGAATGCCTATGAATCCTATACCGGTTTAAAGGGAGAGTGTATTTCCATGGGAGGAGGCACCTATGTTCATGAATTAGAGAACGGTGTTGCCTTTGGAGCCTCTTTGCCGGGAACGGACAACCGTATGCATGGAGCCGATGAGTTTGCTGTTATAGACGAACTTATGGTGAGCGCAAAGATATTTGCACAGGTAATAGTCGATCTCTGTTCATAAATAAAGTTTCCGTTTATTAAAAAAACTATTGACAAATGAGATAAGAAAGCGTAAAATACGCCTCATAACGATATACCTACTATCTCTGTAGGATTTAGGGAAAGGAGCGGTTGCCATGAGACAGTTAACAGCTATGCAGATGAATATGGATCAGATGAACGGCATGTGTATGATGATGTGTTGTTTCTCTGAATGCGTAAAAAACCGATAATGGAATTCATTTGTATAGATTGTGATTGGAGTACTCTGGAAACCGCTTAAGCGGAAGTTTCAGGTCGCAGGTCTGTGCATGGCTTGCGGCCTTTTTGTACATAAAAAGAAAGGAAACGACACATGCAGTCAGAAGAACCTATTATTCAGTTGGTTGGGCTGGGAAAAGAATTTTTCACTTCCAGTGGCCCCATTAAAGCATTGGACGATATCAATCTCTCCATTGAGCGAGGAGAGATATTTGGAATTATTGGTTTAAGCGGAGCAGGTAAAAGTACCCTTGTCCGTTGTATCAACTATTTAGAGGTACCCACATCCGGTGATGTGTTATTTGAAAATCAGAGCCTGGCAGCTATGAGTTCCAGAAAACAGAGGCTGGCAAGACAATCCATGGGTATGATTTTTCAGCAGTTTAATTTACTTGCCCAAAGGAATGTGCTTCAGAATGTATGCTTCCCCCTTGAAATAGCCAATGTACCAAAAAAGGAAGCAGTAAAAAGAGCCATGGAACTGTTGGAACTGGTTGGTTTAAAGGAAAGATCAAAAGCGTATCCCTCCCAGCTTTCAGGAGGACAAAAGCAAAGAGTGGCGATAGCAAGAGCACTTGCCACGAATCCAAAGATTCTTCTTTGTGATGAAGCGACCAGTGCTTTGGATCCTAACACAACAAAGTCCATACTGGGCCTTTTAAAAGAAATCAATAAAAACATGGGAGTCACGGTTGTTGTGATCACTCATGAAATGACGGTTATAGAGGCGATCTGCGACAGAGTTGCGATCATTGACCAGAGCCATATTGCAGAGGTTGGCTGTGTTGCTGACATCTTTTCCGAACCAAAGTCCAAAATTGGAAGACAGCTTATTTTGGGAGATGCTGCGGAACAGGCCATACGGTTTGGCAGCAACAGAAGAATCCGCATTTCCTTTGACGGTCGTTCTTCCTTTGAACCGGTTCTTTCTAATATGATACTTGCCTGTAAAGTACCGGTAAATATTATGCATGCGGAAACACGTGATATTGGAGGAACTGCCATGGGTCAGATGGTGATTCAGCTTCCAGAAGAGGAAATTGACCAGACTCGTGTTTTAAATTACTTAAAAACAGCAAAGATAAATTTCGAGGAGGTGAAGGATTATGACCTTTGATGCTGCGACGATAGGGATGTTGAAATTAGGTGTATGGGAAACCTTGTTTATGACTTTCACATCATCCTTTTTTGCTTATTTGATCGGGATACCGTTAGGAATCATTTTGATTGTTATGGATAAAGATGGAATATACCCGGTTCCATGGCTTCAGAAAATTCTGGGACTGATCATCAACCTGCTTCGGTCCGTACCTTTTATTATTCTGCTGATTATGGTAATGCCTATTACCAAGATTATTGCAGGCACGACGCTGGGAGCGAGAGCGGTGATTCCTCCGCTGGTAATTGCATCTGCACCTTATGTTGCCAGAGTAGTGGAATCTTCTTTCAAAGAAGTGGATGCTGGAGTGATAGAAGCGGCGAAATCCATGGGAGCTTCCGCCATGCAGATTATCTTAAAAGTGCTTCTGCCGGAAGCCAGGCCTTCCCTTTTAGTGGGAGCAGCGTTATCTGTCACCACCATTCTTGCATACTCCGCGATGTCTGGATTTGTAGGCGGAGGCGGTCTGGGTGATATCGCCATCAAATATGGTTATTACCGGTATCAGACTGTGATGATGTTTATTACAGTTGCCATTCTTGTTATTATTGTCCAGGTTATTCAGGAGGTGGGCATGAAGCTTTCCAGAATGAGTGACAAACGTATTAAATAGTAACTGCCACTGGCGTTATTAAATAAATTTTCAGGAGGAAAATATTATGAAAAAATCTTTTTATGCTTTAACTGCAACCCTGCTTTTAGCAGGAGCACTGACCGGCTGCGCAGGAAGCAAAGAGGCACCGGCTACCACTGCAGCAGCAGAGTCTAAGACAGAAACCACTGCAGCTGAGACAAAGGCAGTAACAGAGAGTAAGACAGAGGCGTCCGGCAAACTGGAGAAAATTGTGGTAGGAGCTACACCTGCTCCTCATGCAGAGATTTTAAATGCTGCAAAAGATATTTTAAAAGAAAAAGGATACGAGTTGGTTGTAAAGGAGTATACCGATTATGTTCAGCCAAACGTAGCACTTGACACCGGTGACTTAGATGCCAACTACTTCCAGCATCAGCCATATTTAGATCAGTTTAACGGAGAAAAAGGAACTGATTTAGTTAGTGCAGGCTCCATTCATTATGAGCCATACGGAATTTATGCTGGAAAGAGCAAATCCCTTAAGGATCTTGCAGATGGAGCACAGATCGCTGTACCAAACGATGTATCCAACGAGGCAAGAGCATTAAATCTTCTGGCAGACAACGGTCTCATTCAGCTGAAAGAAGGCGTTGGCCTGGAAGCAACCAAGAATGATATTGTAAAAAATGATAAGAATTTTAAAATTGTTGAAGTAGAGGCTGCCCAGCTTCCTCGTTCTTTAAGCGATGTGGATGTTGCGGTTATCAACGGAAACTATGCGATTGAGGCTGGATTAAAGGTTTCTGACGCACTTGCAGTTGAAGACGCTTCCTCTGCAGCAGCAACTCGTTACAGCAATATCATTGCAGTCCGTAAGGGAGATGAGACAAACGAAAAGACAAAAGCTCTCGTTGAAGCATTAACCAGTGATACAGTGAAAAAGTTCATTGAGGATACTTACGACGGATCAGTTGTTCCCTCATTCTAATGAGTAAATAGCGGTAAAACCATGATGCAGCAGGGAATCATAGCCCTTGCTGCATTTTTGCGTGGAGTGTTAACTATAAATTGAAAGAAAAACTTCATTTTACATACAATGGAAAATAATGTATAATGCCTTTATTATGAAAAAAAGGAGATGATAATTCATGGATCAGGATAATCAGATGAATTGGGATAATCCTTCTACATACCAGCAGCCTTTGAAGAAAAAGCAGAATAATATGGCACTTGCATCAATGATAATGGGAATTATCGGTATCGTTACATCCTGTTGCTGTTACGGAGGTCTTATTTTTGGCAGTCTGGGGATCGTGTTTGCCCTGCTTTCCAAAACAGAGGACCGTTTTGAGGGGAATGCAGTGGCAGGGCTGATTACCTCGGTAATTGGTTTGATAGCTACAGTGATCGTATTAATCCTGTTTGTGTCATTTGGACTGATGGATAAGCTTACTGCAGGAGGTGTGTTTCAGTGAAAATTAAATCAAAAGAACTGAAAAAGCGTGCAAAGCAGAAATTGCAGGGCAACTATGGACTTTGTGTTGGAGCTCAGTTGATTGTAGGAGCAATTATGTCCATCATATTTGTAATGACTTTTTTTGCTGGTCTGATAGGGGGAATATTGGGATCCGGCAGTATATCGGGAGCGAGCGAGAATATGACGGAATATTTCATCATCGTATTAGTGGTGATGATCGCCATGGTACTTATGGTTGTACTGATGTCCCTGTTTACACCCGGAATGTTAAAGATCTATTTAAATATCAGTGAGAATGAACCGACACATATTGCGGACCTGCTTTATGGATTTAAAAACAAACCTCATAAATTTATTGGTCTGAGTTTAATTATATTCCTGCTTGTGATGGTCTGGTCCATTCCTTATTATGTGGTATTAGCGGTGGCAACCATTACGGATTTTATTCCGGTAATGGTAGTTCTTCTCGTAATTACCTACCTGTTGCTTTTGATCGGTGTTACGATCACCTCACTGTATGTGTCTCAGGCTGCGTATATATTTGTGGAAGCTCCGGATAAAGGGATTTTTAAATGCTTAAAAGAGAGTGTAGAGATGATGAAAGGGAACAAGGGCAGTCTTTTCTATATTAATATAAGTTTCTTTGGACTGATTCTTCTTGGTTATTGCTCTTTTGGAATTGCATATCTTTGGATTATGCCGTATATGTACGCGACATTAACCGAATACTATAACGAACTGAAACCGAAGAAGATTCCAGATCCTGAAGTGTATCTTTGTGATTCCTCCTATGAATCGTTAATGAAACAGGAATTTTAATTTGAAACCGTGTCACAGGGTTTGCATGCGCATAGAATACACTATAGGAGGTGTGTCTTATGCGCATTTGCGATCTGAAGCAAAAAGAAGTAATTAATATCTGCGACTGCAGACGTCTTTTGATATGGAAACCGGCTGTCTGCTGGCTATCATTGTGCCAGGTCCCGGATGCTTTTGCGGCTTTCTGGTACGGGAACGAGAATATATAATCCCATTTTGTGATATCAGGCAGGTAGGTCCTGATATCATTCTGGTGAACGTGGATTTGGAGAAAGCAACGGAAAAATGCGGTATTTAGCGGTATTTAATGGAAGATGGACTTGCGAATCTAAGGATTGTAAGTTATGATATACATAATAATAGTTACAGACCGAAAGACAGGAGGATCCGAGGCGTGAAATGTCCATTTTGCAACGAGGCAGATACAAAGGTCATTGATTCCAGACCGGCAGACGACAACAGTTCGATCAGACGCCGCAGACAATGTGAAAAGTGCGG
>JAQSYE010000190.1 GCA_029256305.1 Lacrimispora sp.
GTAAACCTTTCATAAAGAAAGCGGATTGTCTTATTTTTGGCACAGGACAGGTTGTTTTTGCATATATTGTATCTAGCAATCAGAATATTCTAAAAGGAGATGGTTTGATTGAACCGATATAAGATATGCGTTTATGCAATCAGCAAAAATGAAGAGCAGTTTGTGGATCGATGGATGGATGCGGTATCTGAGGCAGATGAAGTGATTGTGACAGATACAGGCTCTACAGACGGCACCGTTGAAAAACTAAGAGCCAGAGGGGCGACTGTATATGAGGAATCCATTTCCCCGTGGAGATTTGACACAGCGCGTAATATCGCTCTGGATCATGTGCCGGAGGATGCAGACATCTGTGTATCCAATGATTTAGACGAAGTATTTATACCGGGCTGGAGAAGTATCTTAGAGTCTGCCTGGAAACCGGATCAGACCCGTGCCAGATATCTATTCACATTTTCCCTAAATTCAGATGGAACACCAAAGAAGCAGTACCCCATGGAAAAGATTCATAAACGTCATGGATACCGCTGGATTCACCCCGTTCATGAAATATTGACGTACAGTGGATCAGAGCCGGAACAATCAGGCTGGGTAACTGGACTTGTATTAAATCATTACCCGGATAATTCAAAACCGAGAACGCAGTATCTGCCCCTTCTGGAACTATCAGTAAAAGAAAATCCCTTTGATGACAGGGCCATGTTCTGGCTTGGCAGAGAGTATGTATTCCATGGAGATTATGACCAGGCTATACAGACACTAAATAAACATCTTTCCATGCCCACCGCCAGTTGGCTAGAGGAACGGAGTGCTTCCATGCGTTTTATTGCTCATTCCTATGCAGAAAAGGGAAATAAACGGGAAGAACTGGTCTGGCTTTACCGGGCTCTCGCAGAATGCCCGGAGGTAAGAGAGCCTTACCATGCCTTAGCTAAATTCGGCTATTTAGAATCCAACTGGGCTTTATGCTTTGCAATCGCTCAAAAGGGGCTGACAATTAAAGAGAGTACGGGGAGTTATCTGGCGGATCCGGCAAGCTGGGGATATGCATTATACGATTATGCTGCGATCAGCGCTTACCGGCTTGGAATGTATGAAACAGCCGAAGAGTACGCAGACCAGGCCTTAAAGATAGATCCGGAAAATAAAAGGCTTCAAAGCAATCTTTTGATGATTCAGCAAAAGAGCAGGAAACAGGCGTCTGAGGAGGAATCCTCATGAGCGGTCTGAAAATCTGTGTTTATGCAATCTGTAAAAATGAAGCATCATTTGTGGATAAATGGATGGATTCCATGAAAGAGGCAGATCTTATTGTTGTAACAGACACCGGATCGGAAGATGATACGGTAGAAAAGTTAAAAGCACGGGGCGCCGTAGTCTATGTAGATGTTGTAAAGCCGTGGAGGTTTGATGTGGCTAGAAATATCTCACTGGATCACGTTCCGAAAGATGTAGATATCTGTGTTTCCACCGACCTTGATGAACGGTTTGAGCCAGGCTGGAGAAGCCGGCTGGAAAAAGCGTGGCTGAATCATAAGCCTAAAAATCAGGGAACTATTGTAAAGACCGGCCGATATCTTTATAACTGGAGTTTAAAAGAAGATGGCACTCCGGACATACAGTTTTATTATTTCAAGGTGCATGAACGTAAGGGTTTCCGGTGGAAATGCCCGGTTCATGAATTTGTCCAGTATTGTGGAACCCTCCCTCTTGAGACCGTATATATAGATGGAATGGTATTAAGCCATTACCCGGACCCAACCAAATCCAGGGGTTCCTATCTGCCGCTTCTGGAACTGGCGGTAAAGGAATCACCGGGTGATGAGCGAATGCGTTACTATCTGGGCAGAGAGTATATGTATAAGAGCAAATGGCAGGAAAGCATTAAAACCTTAAACGAGTATTTGCAGCTTCCAACTGCAAGATGGGATCCTTATGTGGAATTTGCCAAAATATGCTACGAACAAAGTGACTGGCCAATGGCTTATTATCTGACGCTGGAAGCGCTGAAGGTAAAAGAAAAGTCAAGGACTTTTGTAAATATGGGCTATTCCTGGGATTATACCCCGGATGACCTTTGTGCAATTGCGGCTTACCGGCTGGGTTTGCTTTCCGTATCCCTGGAACACGCAAAAGCAGCTCTACTTTTTGCCCCCGACCATGAACGGCTGAAAAGTAATTTAAAATTGATTCAGGCAGCAATAAAAGAATAAAAATAGAGTCCGGAAGAAAGATGCAGGTTTCAAAATGCGAAATTTGTATCTTTCTTCCGGAATTTTGTTAATTGTTTAAAATTTATCAAATATTTTACAAAAATTTTATAAACTTTCTGTAAACGTCTGTTGCAGGAATTAAAAATAACGTGTATGCTAATTCATATTGTATCAGTATGCAATCAGAAAGGGGTATTACATGAAGAAACGAAAGAGTAAGAGATTGCAGGTGACAGGAAAGCTGGTTCTTTTTGTAAGTGTTTTGGTAATGTTAATCATATTCACGCTGACAACCGTTTTTTATATCAGTCTGGACCGGGTTTACCAAAACTGGATTGATTCCAGTTATGAAAATTATGATTTAAATATTAAGACAGCTACTGAAAGTCTGGTAAGTGTTTTGCAGGTTAATTATGAGCGCTATCAATCGGGTGAGATTACAGAAGAAGAGGCGCTTGAAAATGCCAAAGCCATTGTCCGCGATACGCGTTACAACAATGGAAACGGATATTTCTGGGCCGATACTTCCACTGGTGTCTGTGCGGTTCATATGAATCCGGAATATGAAGGAAAAGCGCGGTACGACGAGAAGGATCTGGCGGGAGATTACTATGTCCGCGATCTTATTAAAAACGGATCCCAGCCAGAAGGCGGATTCACCAACTTCTATTTTACAAAGCCAGGTCAGGAAGGCATGTTTGAAAAACGGGCTTATACCATAAAATTTGAGCCCTATGACTGGTATATCAGTACAGGAAATTACATAGACGATACCGACAGTGCGGTTGCAGGATATCAGAGGGAAAAAATAATTAATATCATACTGCTTGCAGTGATATCCTTAATAATCTGTGTAACAGGTTTATTCATTCTCCGCAGATTCTTACACCGGATCACAGCGCCGCTAAGTCCCATTTCCGAACGGCTGAAGCTTCTCTCTGATGGAGATGTTCATACGCCTTCGGTTGCAATTGTTAATACCGGCGATGAGATGGAAGTGCTCTCCAAGGCAACCGATGAGCTGATCGATCAGATGAAAGAAGTGGTGGGCGATATTACACTCCACTTAAAAAATATAGCAGATGGAGACATGACACTTCCTGTAACCCGAGAGTATGCCGGGGATTTTTCCTATATCCATGATTCCCTGGTTCTTATTTATACGCAGTTAAATCGTACATTAGGCCTGATCAGAGAGTCAGCCGAACAGGTAAATGCAGGTTCATCCCAGGTAGCAGATGCAGCATCTGCGCTGGCTGCAGGAGCGACAGAACAGGCGGGAACCATTGACCAGCTTTCCACTGCCATAACAGAGATCACCCAGATGGCGGAACAAAGCTCAGCCAATATCGGACAGGCTGCGGGCTATGCAGAGCAGACCTTAGCCAGGGTTGAGGATAGCAATAAAAAAATGAAGCAGATGCTTACAGCAATGGATGAAATTAAGAACACTTCTGATGAAATAGGTAAGATCACAAAAGACGTGGATTCCATCGCATCCCAGACAAACCTTCTTGCTCTGAATGCGGCTGTGGAAGCCGCCCGCGCAGGAGAATCGGGCAGGGGATTTGCAGTGGTTGCAGACGAAGTCCGCAGTCTGGCGGCCAAATCCGCAGAAGCAGCCAAAAGGACCGCTCTGCTTGTTGAAAATGCGGCCAGGGCAGTAACAGAGGGTATGGGAACTGCAAGAGAAAATGCGGAAATTCTGGCACAAGTAAGAGAACAGGCAAATCATGCCAAGGGACTTATGGAATCGGTAGAGCAGGCATCCAGAGAGCAAACCATCGCCATGGTCAATGTAAGCAATGGAATCAACGAAATCTCATACGTAGTTCAAAGCAACGCTGCTACGGCAGAAGAGAGTTCCGCTTCCAGCGAGGAATTATCAGCTCAGGCTGCGCTTCTTCGGAAAGAAGTGGATAAATTTAAAATAATCCAATAAGATGTTGAATTAAAAACTGCCTTATGATACCATGGAGATGGTCAGTTATTTCAAATACAAATAAGGAGGCTTTTTATAAATGGATATTCGTTACTCTGCAAATCAGAAAGATTTTAAGCGTTATACAACAGAAGAAACAAGAAACGAATTTTTAATTGAGAACTTATACGTTGCCAATGAAGTGGTAGCTGTTTACTCCCATGTTGACCGTATGGTAACACTGGGCTGTATGCCAACAACAGAAACCGTTTCCATTGACAAGGGAATTGATATCTGGAAGAATTTTGGTACAAGCTTCTTCCTTGAAAGACGTGAGATTGGTATCTTCAACATCGGCGGATCAGGAAAGATCAAAGCGGATGGAGAAGAATTCAGCATGGGCTATAAGGACTGCTTATACATCACCAAGGGAACCAAAGAAGTATTATTCTCCAGTGATGACGCATCAAACCCAGCTAAGTTTTATATGGTAAGTGCTCCGGCTCATAAGGCTTGCAAGACTACCTTTATTCCAATTGAGAAGGCTGCAAAGAAACCTCTTGGCGCAATGGAGACTTCCAATAAGCGTGTGATCAACCAGTTCATCCATCCGGATGTACTTGAGACCTGCCAGTTATCCATGGGAATGACAGTTTTAGATCCGGGTAGTGTATGGAACACCATGCCTTCTCATACTCATGAGAGACGTATGGAAATCTATATGTACTTTGAGATTCCTGAGAACAATGTGGTATTCCACATGATGGGCGAAGGCAATCAGACCAGACACATCGTTATGCAGAATGAGCAGGCAGTAATCAGCCCATCCTGGAGCATCCATTCCGGAGCAGGTACAAGCAATTATACCTTCGTTTGGGCAATGGGCGGTGAGAACCAGGCGTTTGATGATATGGACGCCATTCCTACAACTGAATTAAGATAAGAAACGATTGGACAGGCAGATGCTTTTTACATGAGCATCTGCCTTTTTTTGCATTTCCGGGAGTAAATTAGGTAATGGTGTGAAATCTCTGTGAAAATGTAGATATTCCGCCATCAGTTTGGTACAATATGTTTCATAAACATAGGAAAACAGTTGAGATCTGATTTCGGGAGGTTTTTATGGAACAGTTAAAAATATTAGTGGTAGATGATGAAGCCAGAATGAGAAAACTGGTAAAAGATTTTCTCAGCGTAAAAGGATTTACCGTTGTGGAAGCATCAAATGGAGAGGAAGCAGTTGATATATTTTTTGAACAAAAAGATATCGTGCTGATTATACTGGACGTGATGATGCCCAAAATGGATGGGTGGGAGACCTGCAAGACCATCCGCAAATATTCCCAGGTTCCGATCATCATGCTGACTGCCAGAACAGAAGAACGGGATGAGCTTCAGGGCTTTGATCTAGGCGTGGACGAATACATTGCAAAGCCATTCAGCCCCAAGATCCTGGTCGCCCGTGTAGAGGCCATATTAAGGCGCAGCAATGCTGTTAATACCGATTCGGTTGAGATTGGTGGAATCTGCATTGATAAGGTGGCTCATCAGGTAACTATCGATGGAAAGGATATTGAATTAAGCTATAAAGAATTTGAGCTGCTGGCATATTTCCTGGAAAATCAGGGAATAGCTCTTTCCAGAGAAAAAATTCTTAATAATGTATGGAACTATGATTATTTCGGTGACGCCAGAACCATTGACACCCATGTAAAGAAATTAAGAAACAAAATGGGAGAAAAGGGAGATTACATCCGGACTATCTGGGGGATGGGCTATAAATTTGAAGTGACATAATTGTTAGAGGTGAGTGAATGAAGCATTCCATAAAGGCACGTTTTGCCAT
The DNA here is from genome assembly GCA_029256305.1 of Lacrimispora sp. Classification (GTDB taxonomy): domain Bacteria; phylum Bacillota; class Clostridia; order Lachnospirales; family Lachnospiraceae; genus Lacrimispora. Next base: position 5,981 of record JAQSYE010000190.1, read on the forward strand.
GATATTTGTTTGTCTGATGGCATTTGTTCTTCTGTCCACCTGGTGCGTGAACAACTGGTTTTTAGAGGGCTTTTATACCAGAGCCAAGGTCCGCATACTGGAAATGGCCTATACGGAGATCGACCAGGTGGTTGCCCAGGCCAATGAAAGCGGAAAAGGAATTATCGAGTATTACCATGATTCCTATGATCCCGATTTCAAGAATGAAGGACCCATACAGAAGATGTTTCGGACGATGGGTGAAAAATACAATTTAATGATGATTTTAATTGACAGCACAACTGACGAATATCTGATGTCAACAAGCGGTGATCGCCAGTTCTTAAAAAACAGGGTGGAGGATTATATTTTTGGCAAAGATATGCCTCAGGCTAGGGTTTTAAAGAGACATGACAATTATATTGTTCAGAAGACCTATGATAAACGTTCGGATTCTTATTATCTGGAGAGCTGGGGATATTTTTCTGATAATAAAACCATTTTTCTTATCTCCATTCCTTTGGCGAGCATTCGGGATAGTGTGGCTTTGTCGAATCGATTCCTGGCATATGTGGGGTCTATGGCTTTACTTATTGGCAGTTTGTTTATTTATTTTACTACCAAGCGGATTACAACTCCGATCCTCCAACTGGCAAATTTATCCGAGAAGATGTCCAGTCTGGATTTTGATGCAAAATATACTGGCAAAGAAAAAGATGAAATTGGTGTTTTAGGCAACAGCATGAACCAGCTGTCTGACAGGCTTAAGGATACAATCGGACAGCTTCGCAGTGCCAATGAGGAATTGCAGAATGATATTGCAGAGAAAGTAAAGATTGATGAGATGCGAAAGGATTTCATCGCCAATGTTTCCCATGAGTTAAAAACACCCATTGCCCTTATTCAGGGATATGCAGAAGGGTTAACAGAGGGAATGGCGGAAGATCCGGAGAGCAGAGATTATTACTGTGAGGTCATTATGGATGAGGCCAATAAGATGAACAGGATGGTCCGTCAGCTGTTGAATCTGACTGCTTTGGAATTCGGTAATGATGATCTTTCCCTGGAATGTTTTGATTTAACAGAACTCATCCGTGGGGTGATCAGCTCCGCCGGAATTTTAATCCAGCAAAAGGAAGCGAAAGTAAAGTTGGAGACTTTTGAGTCCATTCATGTTTATGCCGATGAGTTTAAAATAGAAGAAGTGATCACTAATTACTTAAATAATGCACTCAATCATTTGGGCGGAAAACGGGAGATTATTATCACTGCAGAAGAGAACGGAAAAGAGGCACTTATAACTGTGTTTAATACGGGACAGGGGATTCCGGAAGAGGATTTATCAAAGCTGTGGACGAAGTTCTTTAAAGTGGATAAGGCCCACACCCGGGAGTATGGGGGCAGCGGAATAGGTCTTTCCATTGTAAAAGCTATTATTGACTCTCATAAGAAGTCCTGCGGTGTCCGAAACGTTGAGGGCGGAGTAGAGTTCTGGTTTACTCTGGATTGTTATCAGGAACAGGGATAATGACTTATCAGTTCCATGAAGAAAGCCGATATATATAGTGTTGAACCATGATTTCTTAAACCATGCGATATGAAAGGAGAAAGATATGGATATTGCAGCAATGAGTATGCAGTTTAGCTCTGCTAAAATTCAACAGAGTGCCGGGTTAAGCGTTACAAAAAAAGCAATGGATAACCAGGAAGCGCAGGCATCCGATCTTTTAAAGATGATGGATGCGGCAGCTCCAAACCAGATTAAGACAACTGGCTTAGGGCAGTATGTTGACGTAAGAGTGTAAGAGAGAAGAATAAGCCGTTAAGGAGTTGGGCCAGTGAACCGGTTCAGCTCCTTAACGGCTTTTTGATTGAATAATAGTAGGTGGTTAACCCTGTTTTTCGCAGATTAAGAAATAACGGTCCAGGTGTTCTGTATAACCGCCTTTCTGTTCTTTGGGTGGTGTAGCATCCAGAATTGCTCTTAGCTGGGTCTTTAGATTGAGACTGTTAAGCAGCGACAGGAGTTCCTGAAGATTAATAAGCATCAGGGAGGCTTTCCCATGCAGCAGCCGTTCTTCAGACATCTCACACTTAAGATGGTAAGCATAGGGATTGGCCATATAAAAATACATGACACCCCCTGTTTCCAGATGTGCAGAGCATTCGCAGAGCAGCTCTTTATAATCTGGATAAAAGGATAAATCCCTTCCTAGGCTGATATAGTTATAGGTGCCTTCCGGTACCTGTTTATGCGTCTCTAAGATGGAAGGAGAAACAACGACAGGGCTGTTGAACGGACGCAGATCATCTGCAAGGGCAGAGTCATTAATAAGAAAAGAAAATGAACTCTTTTTTTCCAGTCTGCGGAACTGGGTTTTAAGCTGCAGCACATCTGCTCCGAAACCTGGATCAATGGCGAGCATGGATATTTCCGCTGGCTGCCCTGAAATGGTAGGCTCAATATGAGTCAACTGGTAGGGATCATAACAAAAGTTGTTTCCCCAGGGATCAAGATCATATTTCGCCTGAAATAACGCTCTTCCATTGAAAATGGTCCGGTTTCTGATCTGATCCTCCCTACCGGAAATGCTGCCATAATGGTAGCACCAGGTATCCTTGCACAAAATTTGCTGAAATCCGGCTCTTCTGGCACGAAGACTGAAATCATCATCCCAAAATTCCATGGTATGAAAATAGCGGTCTGCAAATCCAATGGTATTCACCTTATCCACATCGTATAATGCGATCACAGGCATGAGTCTGCACTTCTCTTCCCAAAGATATGGGCAGGGTTGGTTATGGGCTTTGGCTGTTGTCTCTGCGTTTTCCGGTGTGAATTCAACTATCATGCCCTGACGGTTGCTGGTGTTTGGCGTACTGGGAACAGACATGACTGCGTTAGGATAAAACTGTAAGCAGGTGAACAGGTTATCCAGCCAGTGTTCCGTAAGAATGGTGTCGTTATTGACAAACGCTGCATATTTTCCCTCACAAACCCGGTATAGCAGGGAGAAGATCATTGCTTTTACATTTTCCTTCAGATTTATGACCTTTGTTATGCCAAGGCTTTCAAAATATTCCGCTGTCCCATCTGTGGAACCGTCATTAAGAAGTATCAACTCACAGGGGTATTTGGCAAGATCTGTATTTCGAAAGAGGCTATCCAAACATCTTTTTGTATATTCCAGCTTGTTGTAAACAGGTATCATAATGGAAATAAGATATTTTTCACCCCTGCTGTTGTAGGCGTTTTTGTGGTTCTCGGCAAATTCGGTTTCATAGTATTCCTTCATTTTTTCTTTATCAGGATAAATGAGCGTCCAGAAGTAGGTGTCTTCCAGCCATTCCTGAAGAAACGGGATCAGCTGATATTCGGTTAGTGCGGCGGCTTTCTCTCGGTTATCGCTTAGGATCAGGGAGGTGAGCTGGTCTAGTGTCCAGTCCACGTTGTGATACATGGCCTGGAAGGAAATTGGGATATTTTGTATTGCAGGGTTGCTTAATGCGGGTTCTAAGTCAGTAGTCAGGGATTTCAGTATTTTTAGCTGGCTGATAAGGAGA